>PXSZ01000025.1 GCA_003023105.1 Bacteroidetes bacterium QH_10_64_37 | reverse complement strand
CGGTTGATGCCCGTCATGTCCTGGATCGTCGCCTCGATGGACTCGGTGTCGATGCTATCTTTGAGATGCGGCTCGAAGCGCGGGACCATTTCCTCCGCCAGGGTGCGGTTGAGCTTCTGCTCCACCTCGTCGGCGTACTGGCGGGCAGCCCGCATCCCGAGCGTCGCCAGGATCACCCCGAGCCCTACAATGAGCACGAGGAAAAGGGCGCTCAGCTTGGCGTAGAAGCTGTTGAGCATAGGGGTTGAGGGGGACCGTGATGGGTGACCCGTGGAGTAGGACGGCGGAGAGAACCGGGAAAAGTCAGGATCAGGGAGTTCGTATTGCGTCGTGCGTATTGCGTAAGTAGCTCCGAAGCACGAAATACGCACTACGAAATGCGCACTACGCAGCAAGCTCCTCCGGCTCGGCAAATCGGTAGCCCATCCCCCACACCGTCTTCACGTACCGGGGGTCGGACGGGTTCGGCTCAATCTTGTTGCGCAGGCGGTTGATGTGGGTGTTGACGGTGTGGCTGTAGCCGCTGTACTGGTAGCCCCACACCTCGTCGAGCAGCTCATCGCGGCTGTAGGCCCGGCCCGGATTCTGAGCGAAGAGAAGAAGGAGCTCAAACTCTTTACTCGTGAGGTCCACCGGCTCTCCGCCGACGAGGACTTTCCGCTTCTCCGGCTCCACCACCAGGCCGCCGAGCTCAATGGGAGAGGCAGTGTCGTCTTGCTGGGCCTCCTGGTCCACCTCCACGCGCCGGAAGAGGGCCTTCACGCGCGCCAGCACCTCGCGGATGCTAAAGGGCTTGGTGATGTAGTCGTCGGCTCCCAGTTCCAGCCCCAGCACCTTGTCTACCTCCTCCGTCTTGGCGGTTACCATGAGGATCGGCGTCGGGCACTGCTCCTGGCGCAGCCGGCGGCAGATGTCAAATCCGTCGGTGCCCGGCAGCATGATGTCGAGGACAATGAGGTCGTACTCCTCGTCCAGGGCGCGCTCCAGCCCCTCGTCGCCGTTGCCCACTACCTCCACCCGATGCCCCTCGTCGCTGAGATGGAGATCGAGCAGATCGGCAATGTCGTCGTCGTCTTCGACGAGCAGAACGCGCTTCCCGGCGGGGGTCGTCACAGGTGCAGGCCTCGTTGGTGTAATCGAAAGCGAAGGTTTCCCAGTCCGTCGACATCACTCGGGAAATTGTTACGGGCGCGCCGCACCAGTGATGCCTCCGGGGATCTGTCCCCAATTCCCGGGAAACGTGTGAATATGCGGCTCGTAGGGCGTGTAGTCGACAATTTCCAGAACGCACCCCCACCGATGTTGCCTATGTCCCAATCCGCCGTTCACGACTGGTCCCTTCGCTCCTGGCGCGAGAAGGAGGCCCTCCAGCAGCCCACCTATCCGGACGAGGCGGCGCTGGAGGAGGCGCTGGATCACGTCTCGGCCCTGCCTCCGCTCGTCACCTCCTGGGAGGTGGAAAACCTAAAGTCGGAGCTCGCGCGTGCCGCGCAGGGCGAGCGCTTTCTCCTGCAGGGCGGCGAGTGTGCCGAGTCGTTCGGGAATTGCCGGGCGGACGCCATTACGAGCCGGCTCAAGATTTTGATGCAGATGAGCCTCGTGCTCACCTACGGGCTCAACACGCGCATCGTGCGGGTGGGGCGCTTTGCCGGCCAGTACGCCAAGCCCCGCTCCTCGGACACCGAGACCCGCGATGGCACCACCCTCCCCAGCTACCGGGGCGACATCATTAACGGCCCCCAGTTTACGGCCGAGGCGCGCCACCCCGATCCGGAGCGGATGGTGGAGGCGTACTCCAGCTCCTCGCTCACGCTCAACCTCGTGCGAGCCCTGGCTGAGGGCGGCTTTGCGGACCTGCGGCACCCGGAGTACTGGGACCTCGACTTCATGGAGCACTCGCCGCTGGCGGAGGAGTACCACGCCATCGTCGACGCCATCGAGGACACGCTCGACTTCCTGGAGGCCGTGACCGACGAGAAGCTCGACTCTCTCCAGAGCGTCACGTTCTACACGAGCCACGAGGCGCTGCTGCTGCCCTACGAGGAGGCCCTCTCGCGGTCGGTGCCCCACAAGGACGGCATCTACAACCTCGGCGCACACCTGCCCTGGGTGGGCAAGCGGACCAATCAGCCCACCAAGGCGCACGTCGAGTACGCGCGTGGGATCGAGAATCCGGTGGGGCTGAAGGTGGGACCGGACATGACGCCCTCTCGGCTCCAGACGCTGGTCCGCACGCTCGACCCGGAGGACGAACCCGGAAAGCTCACGCTCATCACGCGCCTGGGAGCGGACGCCATCGGGGATCGCCTTCCCGGCCTCATCGAGGCGGTGCAGGCCACCGGGCAGTCGGTGCTCTGGGTCTCGGACCCGATGCACGGCAACACCGAGACGACCGTCAACGGCACCAAGACGCGCCACTTCGACAACATCCTCGGCGAGCTCGAACAAGTCTTCGACATTCACGCGGCGGAGGGCTCTTACCTGGGCGGCGTGCATTTTGAGCTCACCGGCGAGAATGTGACCGAGTGCACCGGCGGGGCGCGCGGACTGAGCGCGGACGACCTCGAACGCGCCTACAAGTCGCGCGTCGACCCCCGGCTCAACTACGAGCAGTCCCTGGAGATGGCCTTCAGCATCGTGCGCAAGTACCGGCAGCTCACGGGATAGGGATGGAAGGGGGGACGGGTGGATGTGTGGAGGAGTGGAGGCTGAAATGCCGATGCTTCCAGAGTCTGTTTGGTGGATTGATGTGCAGCCGAGACACAGTGGTCGAAGCCGCAAAAAGGTGCCCAAACGAGTTCTGTAGTGGAACTACCGGACGAGTGCAGAAGGCTTTTTGCGCGAGATCCACGAAGTCGCAGGCCACAGAGCGTCCGCCAAACAGACTCCCAGACTTCCACATCTCCACACTTCCACACATAGTTACAGCGAGACGCCGAACTCCTCCTCCGGCTGGAAGCTCTGCACGAGCGCGGCGTAGAGTTGCACGCAGTGCTCGATGTCCTCGGTGTCCACCACCTCGACGGTTGAGTGCATGTAGCGGAGCGGCACGGACAGCAGCACGCTGGGCACGCCGCTGCGGGTCCTAAAGATCGAATCGGTGTCGGTGCCGGTGCGGCGGCTGCTGGGCTCGTGCTGGAGGGGAATGTCCTCGGCCTCGGCCACCTTGATCACGCGCTCCACGAGCTGCGGATGGTTGGAGGTGCCGTGCGTCACAGTCGGCCCCTCCCCAAGCTCGATGCTGCCGTGCTTCTTGGTGTCGATGCCGGGCGAGTCGGTGGCGTGGGTGACGTCGAACGCGACGGCGGCGTCTGGATTGAGGCGGTGCGCGATCATCTTCGCCCCGTGCCCGCCAATCTCCTCCTGCACCGAGTTGGCCGCCTGCACGCTCCACACGGGCCGGTTCGCCGCGAGACGCTTCACGGCCTGCGCAATGATGAAGCCGCCGAGCCGGTTGTCGATGGCGCGGGCCGTGATGCGAGAATCGGTGAGCTCCGTGGGACCCACGTCGAACACCATTGGGTGCCCCACCCGAATCCCCCGGTCGTGAACATCCTCCTCACTCGATGCCCCGATGTCGACGAACAGCTCGTGCACCTTGGGCACCGTCTCGTTGTTGGTGTCGCGGATGTGGATGGCCGTGTTGCCCACAACGCCGGTGACGGGTCCCTCGTCGCCGAGGATGCGGACGCGCAGGCCCCGCGCGATGGCGCGGTCCGACCCACCGATGCGATTGACGTGGATGAAGCCGTCGTCGGTGACGTGGCGCACCATAAACCCGATTTCGTCGACGTGCGCGTCGAGCATGACGCGGGGGCCATCCTCGGCCGTGCCCTCCAGGCTCGCCCAGGCCGTGCCGTAGGCGTCGGTCTCCACCGCGTCGGCATGATCGCGCACGTAGTCGGTCCACACGCGCTGGCCGGGCGCCTCGAACCCGGTGGGACTGGGGGTGTCGAGCAGGTCGAAGAAGAAAGACGTTGCGTCGTCGGTCATGCGAAAAGAGACAGGTTGTTGCGAAACGAATGCGGAGGGGGTCCATCGGCGAGCGGACGCAGATCATACGGGCCGACTCGCCACGATATCCAGATCGGAATTCGAATTTTTGCGTGTATTTCCACCTTCGACCCGCCCGGAACAGCCCCGTCACTTGGAAGACGAACTAGCTATGGGTATCTTGTAGGTTCAACTCGACTGCACATGCCACCACATTCGAAGCCCCCCTTCTGCGAGATGAAGTCCCCTCCGGAACCTTCCAACCGTCAACAGCCTGTCTCGACTACCGTCGAGGTCGAACATTCATAAGTTGAGAACCTGTTTTGATTTTGAATCGGTTTGCGAGAACAAGCATCGATGAACCGAAAATCGGCCCATGGGCGAGGGCTGCACGCGACAGCTGTCGGTGCCGCCCGAGACCAGGGTCGATTTGCAAGTCATCGCTGCCGCTCGCAGCGCCCTGATCCCGGCAGCCGTCGGGAGAAGAAGTACTCTCCGGGGTGCCCCGAGGCACGAATCAAAACAGGTTCTGAAGGTTGGGCATGCCCTTCCGGCGCATTGAACCTCCAATGTATGCTGGCATTTTGATTCGGAAACGGGATCCGCATTTCCCCCGCTGGACCCCTTCTTCCGACTGTCTTCTCATTAATCATCCCACTTCCATTATGCCAAAGACGACGGACCGCACCTACCACATGCTCATTGTGGAAGATGACGCCAACATCTTGATGGGGCTCGAGGACTACTTCGAGCTCGACGATTACGTCGTGGAGACGGCGGAGGATGGAGACGAGGCGCTTCAGAAAATGAAGGACATGGACAAGTGCGACGTAGTTCTGCTCGACGTGATGCTGCCGAAGAAGGACGGCTTCGAAGTGCTCGAAGCGTCGCAGGAGATGGGCTTCAGCGCACCGATCCTCATGATTACGGCGCGGGGGGAGCAGGAGTCGAAGCTCAAAGGCTTCGGGCTCGGGGCGGACGACTACATTACCAAGCCGTTCAACGTGGACGAGCTGGCCGCGCGGGTCAAGGCCATCCTGCAGCGAACCATGCCCCCTTCGGAGGCTCCGATGGACGTCTACGAGATTGGGGACGTGGAGGTCAATTTCACCACACACGAGGCGTACCGGGACGACGTGGAGGTCAACTTCACGGCTCTGGAGTTCGACATCCTCCGCTACCTCATTCAGCACGAGGGGCGCACCGTCACGCGCAAGCAACTCCTGCGGGACGTCTGGGACATCGACGAGAACATCGTCACGCGCACCATCGACCGCCACATGGCCTCGGTCCGCAAAAAGATTGAGCCGGACCCGTCCGACCCCACCTACATCGAAACCGTGTACGGCATCGGCTACCGATTCGACGATGGAGAGGAGTAGCTCCTTTTCGCTGCGGTCGGCTTCTCCTATGGGCGTGGAAAACCGATGGGAGAAGACGAGTCGGAATAAAGGCTCGGGCGACGTCCTTGAGAACGCGGTTTCTTCCCACACGTACCAGGATTTTGGTGCCCCTCTTTACACTCATCGAGGTGCTATCTCAATACGGTGTTAGCCCGCTTCAAGTGACCCCCGAGGAGCGGGAGGTGAATCAGGGCCTCCGCATGGCCGACGGACTGTAGCGTCTCCCCAAAAGCCCGGACTCTACGCCTCTTTCCACGGCCCCGAAATCGCCAGGGTGAGGCCCTCGTGCTGGATGTTCATGAAGAGGGTGCTCCCGTCCGGCGAAAACACGGCTCCCGCCAGCTCCGAGTCGCTCATCGCGTTGCGGCCGAGCTTGTAAAACTGCCCCTCCGGCGTGATGCCCACAAGTGTATCGGTGCCTGAGCCGTCCTCGCACGCGATGACGTCGCCCCACGACGCCACCGTCAGGTTGTCGGCGTTCTCCAACACGGTCGTGTCGTTCGGCTCCACAAAGAGCTCCAGCGTTCCGGGCGCATCGGTCTCACGGTCGGTGCCCTCGTAGGGGCTTGGTACGTAGCGCCAGACCTGCCCCTTCCCGTCCTGTCCCCCGCTCGTGCAGGCCACGTAGGCAGCGTCCTCGCCGTACCACATGCCCTCCTCCCGGGCAAAGCGCGCTGCGCCGTCGGCATACCCGCGCTTGCGGAGGTCGTCCTCCGGCGTGTCCACGTTGTCGAGGTCCATCCACTCCACCTCGAAGGTCGTGCCCGGCGTGATCGTGGGGCCGTCGCCCCAGTTTCGGGTGTCGAGGCTTTCCTGCCCGCGCACCCGACAGCACTGCAAGCGGCCTCCCTTCTCCAGGGCGCCCCGTTCGTTCGGCAGGTAGCGGTACAGAAGCCCGTCGGACCGGTCCTCCGAGAGGTAGACGACGCCGCTTTTCGGGTCGACGGCCACCGCCTCGTGGTTGAACCGGCCCATGTCTTTGATGGGGCGCGGCTCCGCCCGCTGCATCGAGGCCGTGGCGGGGACCTCGAAGACGTAGCCGTGATCCTTTGCGAAGGTGTCGTCGGCCCGCTGGACGGTCTCCTCGCAGGTGAGCCAGCTGTTCCACGGCGTGGGTCCACCCGCGCAGTTGCGAATGGTGCCCGCCAGGCTCACAAACTGGCGCCGGACGGCCTGCCGGTCGGTGTCGTAGACGACCGTCGTCGTGCCCCCGAGCCCCCCGCGCTCTTTCCTTCCAGCATCGTACCGGTCGCCCTCCGGCATCTGACTCATCGACGCGTCTCCGCCGGGCCGAAACGGACCCTCTTCGATGGGAGCATCCGCACCGATCTCGTGGTTGCGCACCAGCAGCGCGGTCCCATCCGGCCCCGGAAAGGTGGCCATGCCGTCCGGGCGGTGCGGCACGCGGAACCCATCGTCCATCTCGTCCCCGTGCCGGGAGACGATGCGATAGGAGAAGCCCTCCGGGAGGTCGAACACGCCGTCGGGATCGGACTGCAAGGGACCAAAACCAACCTCGTCGACGGTTCCTTTGCTCTGCGCCGGCGAATAGCCGACAAACATCTGAAGGCCGGCAAATCCAGCCGTAAGCGCGCTTGCTTGCTTCAAAAAATGACGACGGTTTTGCATGGATGATGGAATGTTGAGCAGTGCAATGGATTAAGCTGCTTCTTGCGATTCGGCAACGCGCTCGGCCCCTTCCAGCTTGTACCCAATGCCGTACACGCTCTGGATGGACCACTCCTCCTCGGCGTCACCGGCCATCTCGTCGCGCAGAGCGTTCACGTGCCGATCGATGGTACGCGTCTCGACCTCGGTGGGTAGGTCCCACACGTCGCGGAGAATCTGCTCGCGGGTGGCCGTTCGGCCGCGGCGGCGCAGCAGATAGGCAAGCAGCTTGTACTCCAAGTCCGTGAGACCCACTGGGCTCCCGTCCCGCGTGACCTCATCATTGTCGAAATCCACGCGGAGCCCGCCCACTTCAAAGACGCCACCCTCCCCAGTCGTCTCGGCCTCTCGGCGGAGCAGCACGTCGATCCGGGCCACCAGCTCTTCCGTCTCGAAGGGCTTCGTGAGGTAGTCGTCGGCCCCCACCTGAAAGCCCCGCATCCTGTGCTCGTGGTCCCCAAGGCCCGTAAGCATGAGGACGGGCGTGCGCACGCCGTCGTCGCGGGCCTGCCGGAGGACCTCAAAGCCGTTGAGGTCCGGCAGCTTCGCATCCAGCACGATGAGGTCGTATCCGGGCAGTCGGGTGGCCTCCTCCAGGGCCGTTTCGCCATCCTCAGCCAGCGTCACCGCGTAGCCTTCGGACTCCAGGTAGAGGAGGAGGCTCGTGCTGAGTTCGCTGTCGTCTTCGACGACGAGGAGAGCAGGACCTTCGGAGGGAGCGTCGGGCATTGGGAATCGGAGGAAAAGGGGAAGGATCAATCGGTAACTGTTCGAAGAACGTCTACGGAGATGGAGATCGAGCGCTTCGAAGCGGCCCCCTGCTCATGTTACCCTCTCGCAACGATAAGATTGAGGGAGTCACGCATTCACCCCGCCTTCGCGCTGCTCTGGCCCTTTCCTGTGCATCCACGGGGGGCCAGGGAGACGGAAGAGAATTAGGAAACAGAGTCCCTCCTCCTCAGTGACCCGACGGAGATAAGCAGCCATGGCACGGCGGACAAGCGACAGCCTTCACCCATGCATGACCGCAAGCGGCTTCAGCCGAGCCACCTTGCTCGCAAGCCGCGCCCCCGCCACGGTCTCCACGACACCGTCGATGTTCTCTTTGAGGCGGACTCCACTGGTGGAGGTGGAGCCGTCGCCGGACCGCACGCGGATCCCCTTTCCTTCCAGATCCTCGTCGAGCGCGACCGGCTCGGCGTGATGATGGGCCTCCTCGTGGCGGCTCATGGTGCGCCCGGCCCCGTGGCAGGCGGAGCCGAAGCTTTTCTGCATGCTTTCGCGCTTGGCCAGCATGACCCACGAGGTTTCGCCCATGCTGCCGGGCACGAGGACGGGCTGCCCGAGCGCGCGGTACGGGAGTGAGATGCCCGGCGTGCCGGGCCCAAAGGCCCGAGCAGCGCCCTTGCGGTGCACGTAACACCGCATGTGTTTGCCGTCCACCTGGTGCATTTCTACCTGTCCCAGGTTGTGGGCCACATCGTAGACCGTCTTGAGACGCTGGCCGGCTCCGTCGAGTAGCTCATCGAACACTTCGCGGACGCGGTGGGCGAGCACCTGCCGATTGGCGTACGCGTAGTTGGCCGCAGCGCGCATGGCCCCCATGTAGTCCTCGGCCTCCCCCGCATCGAGGGGCACCGACACGAGGTTCGGATCCGGAGGCGTGACGTCGTAGGAGGGCGCCACCTCCTGGAACTGCTCGATGTAGTCCGCACAGATCTGGCGTCCGTAGCCTCGGGAGCCGCAGTGGACCTGGGCGACGAGGGTGCCTTCCTTAAGCCCCATTGTCACGGCCGCTGCCCGATTGAAGACCTCTTCGACCGAGTGGATCTCGATAAAGTGCTCGCCACCGCCGAGCGTGCCGAGTTGCTGGGCCCCGAGCGACCGGGCCGTCTCGCTCACCTTGCTGGGATTCGCCTCGTTGAGCCGTCCCCCCTCCTCGGCGCGCACGAGGTCGTCCTGCTGGGCCATGTCCTTGCGCAGGGCCCACTGCGCTCCGGACTGCGCCACGTGATCGACCTCGCTTTTGTTGAGGGAGATCGATCCTTCCGCGTCGACGCCGCTCGGGATGTGGGCCGTCAGGGCATCGGCGAGGGCGTCGAAGTGGCCTTCGGCCTCTTCCACCTTGATGTCCGACCCCAGAAGCCGAACGCCGGCATTGATGTCGTGCCCGATGGCGCCCGGCGCAATGGTGCCTACGGGCCACTTCGACACAGCCACGATGCCGACCGGGGCCCCCTGCCCGCTATAAACGTCCGGCATCACGACGAGATGCCCCACCAGGCCAGAGAGCATCGACGTGCGGATGGCTTGCTCGATGGCCTTCCGCTCAAGGATCTCGTCGATCAGCTCTTCGCTCGCGAGGATGCGCACGGGCACCCGCATCGCCTCCTGGAACGACTCGGGAATTTCCCACGTGAAGTCGTCGATCCGCGTCAGGTCCGTGCGTTTCATACGCTAGAGACTCGCGAACGCGTGAGGATGGCCATCCATCCCGGCGCCGCGTCTTGCTTGTTCTTAGGACGTGAGTGATGAGGTTTTGAACCACCCCGGGAAATTCAGTGTTCCACCTCTCGCGTGGACGCCTGTTGCATTCCCGTCCGGTATCCGGGCCACAGCGCTGGTCCTCCCGGATCTTCGCTCAGTCCACCCTTCTTCCGCCACGGTTGACGCATGATCACGCAGCCGCCTCGGCAGTCCGTTTTTCCTCCTCGGCCTCGGCGCTCCCCACCTCGTGGATCCACCCGCCGCCGAGCACGTCGTCCTCCTCGTAGAGCACGAGGCTCTGGCCCGGCGTGATGGCGCGGCGCGGCTCCGCAAAGGCCACCTTCAGGGTGTCGCCATCGGGTTGCCACGCGAGGCAGCCAGCCCCGTCGTCGTTGTAGCGAATGGTGCCCCAGGCGGGGCGCTCGTCCTCGATCTCGGGGTACTTCACGAGGTTGATCTCGTGGGCCGTCAGGGTCTGCTCCATGAGCTCCTCCTTCGGCCCCACGGTGATCGTGTTGGTCTCCGGGTCGATGTCGGTGACGTAGACGCGCTCCCCGAGCGCCAGCCCAAGGCCGCGGCGCTGGCCGATGGTGTAGAAGGGATACCCGTCGTGCTCCCCCACCACGGTGCCGTCGCTGAGGACGAATGTGCCGCCGCTCACCTCCTCCTCCAGCCCGTCGACGTGGTCTTTCAGAAACCGGGGGTAGTCGTTGTCGGGAATAAAGCAGATCTCGTAGGAGTCCGGCTTGTCGGCCACGTCGAGGCCGAAGTCGGCGGCCATCCGGCGGATCTCCGGCTTTTCGTACGCGCCGAGCGGAAAGATGGACCGTGCCAGGTGCTCCTGCGGCAGGCCCCAGAGCGCGTAGCTCTGATCCTTGTTGCGATCCTTTCCTCGGCTCAGCACGTACCGGTCCAGGTCCTCGTCGTAGCGAACGTTGGCGTAGTGGCCCGTGGCGATATACTCGCAGTCCAGGTCGTCGGCCCGCTGCAGGAGGGCCGCCCACTTGATGTGCGTGTTGCAGAGCACGCACGGGTTGGGGGTGCGGCCCGAGAGGTACTCGTTGGTGAACCGCTCGATCACCCAGTCGCCAAACTCCTCGCGGATGTCGACGACGAAGTGGGTGAGGTCGTGCTTGGTGGCCACGACGCGGGCGTCGTTCATCGACTCGATGGAGCAGCAGCCCACCTCTTTCCCGTCGCGCCCGCCGCTGGTGGAGTAGTCCCACGTCTTCATGGTGATGCCGACGACCTCGTAGCCGCGCTCGTCCAGTAGCACGGCTGTTACGGAGGAATCGACGCCGCCACTCATGGCGACGAGCACGCGTCCCTTCTTGCTCATGACACAGGCTGTTTTGAGGAAGACGGAAATATCGAGAACAAGTGCTGAACCGTTCTCTACGAAGGGGCGTTCCGTCGGCGGAACAACGATCTGCCTCCCGTGCCAGTCGGACAGGAGGGGTCTTCAGACAATATTTGCTTGTACCGCGCTCCGGAAAAGCGGATGTTGATAGTAGTTTTCTTCCCTCTGTCAGTCCTCCGTTCCACCACATGACCACCTCGACTTCTTCGTCCCGCAGTACCGTCACGACGCCACTTGCGCCGGCGGCCATCGGCCCGTACAGCCAGGGAATCCTCATCGACAATCGGCTCTACGTCTCCGGCCAAATTGCCATTGATCCGGACACCGGCAGCATGATTGACGGCTCGATCGAAGCGGAAACCGAGCGCGTCCTCGACAACATCGGCGCGGTCCTGAAGGCCGCGAGCATGACGTTCGAAAACGTCGTGCGCTGCGAGGTCTTTCTGACCGACGTGAACGACTACGCGCAGGTCAACGAGGTGTACGCGCGGTACTTCAACGAGCAGCCGCCAGCCCGGCAGGCCGTGGAGGCGTCGGCCCTTCCGCGCAACGCACGAGTCGAGATCTCCTGCATCGCCGTCCGATAGTCCGGTACACCAGTCCGGTAAACCGAACCGCTTTTCTGCATCTCGCTGCACAGAGTTTCAAGAGAGACGAATGGACGCGGGGAGGGGAGAAACGCGGAGAGGTCTTTGTTTCGCCGCGTCGCCCGTTCGCCACGTTCCCGCGTCGGACCGAACGGAGTGCCAACGCAAAAGGGCGCAACGTGAGGTAGGCAAGAACGAATCGCCCTCCACCGTCTCGGCTACACGCCCTCCACTTCGATCCGGTAGTAGACGGTAGCCCGCACCACGCTTCCCCCGGCGGGAATACCGCTCGGGTCCTCTACGCTGAACTGGGCGAACGTCTTTGTGTCTCCGCTCTTCACAGCCCCGGTCACGGAGGTTGTGGCGTGGTCAACGACCGGCGAGGGCTGGTCCGGCTGAAACTGGACGCTCGCAATGTGCGGGCCGTTCGCGTCCGTCCCCAGGTAGATCTCCGCCCTCGAGAGGGACGCGGTCGAAACGGGGGTGACCAACACACTGTCGACGCGGGCGGACACGACATCGCTCCTGCTGAACCCATTCTGAGCGAGAATGTCCCCAAGGTCTTCGGACTCGACCGTAGACACCACGTTCAACTGCCCCTGCGAGTATTCGAACCGGTGCCGCACAGTGGGCGGAATGGCGGAGCCCGCATTCAGAATGGCCGTATTGCCCGCCGACGCGAGGTCGCAGCTGGTGAGCACAAGTCCGCCGGCGAGCAGAGCGAGCAGCAGGGAGGCGCGAACGATGGTCTTTGCGGGCGTTTTCATGGGACCTACACGATCGAGATCGTGGAAAAGCGTCGAGGGCGCTCCCAATAAGTAAGGAGGAACGCCTCCCACAGAGGAGATGAGAGATGCGGGGCCTTATTCGCTCGCGACGATTCCCTTGTTGTACTTGTTTTTGTATTCCCGCACGGCGCGGAAGATGGCGCTCGCCAGGTAGACTTGTCCGCGGTCGCTGTTCAGGAAGCGGGCCTCCTGGGGATTGGTCAGGTACCCCAGCTCCACGAGCACCGACGGCATGGAGGCGCTCCACAGGACGTAGAACCCGGCCTGATGCACTCCTCGACTGCGCCGATCCACGCGGTTCTTAAACTGCGCCTGGACGATGGACGCAAATTCTTCGCTGAACTGCATGTTGGAGCTCAGGAAAAGCTCCTCCTTGACAAAGGCCTCCGCGTCGTATTCGTCGTACCGCTCCGGATTCTTCTCGTACTCCCGAACGACGCTGTTCTCCTGCCGCATCACTCGGCGGGCCGCATCGGTCTTCGACCGGCCGAGGAAGTACGTCTCCGTCCCTTGGGTGGAGGACGACTGGAAGGCGTTGACGTGAAGCGAGATGAAGAGATCGCCGCCCTTCCGGTTGGCAAAGTGGCCCCGCTCCTCCAGCGCAATGAATCGGTCGTCGGTGCGGGTATAGACCACCTCCAGGTCGAGCCGATTCTCAACGTATTGGCCCAACTGGTGCGCCACGTCCAGTACGATGTCCTTCTCGTATAGGCCGTTGGCGACTGCGCCTGGGTCCTTGCCGCCGTGTCCGGGATCAATGACGACCGTGTCCAGGCGCGAGCGATCGCGCGAGATTTGGGCCATTGGATCCCGTGAGTTCGGCGTGTTCATTTCCGCCTCCATGTCCTCCTCCGTCGTGCTGGACGAGGGGGGATCGGGGGACGATGCGTCGGCAACGGGGGGCACCGACCCCTCGTACGAGAGGTTCAGCAGGAGGTCGTCGGACGCCCCGTCGCGGTACGCCGCAGGGGAGACGGAACGGTTCTCGTTGAGCACGACCCGAAAGATGAGGTGGCCGTTCCGCTGAGTCGTCGTATAGCGCTTCACGGGGCCCTCCGGGTCCCGGTGCTCGTAGTTCTCGTGGAGCGTGGTGTTGTAGAGCACCCACTTCAGGGTGTGCTCGTCGACCGATCGGAGCATGTACGCCTCGGGGCGAGCCGTCGTCTTGGCGCGCATCACGTAGCCCTGCCCGTCAGAGCGAGCCGTAAAGGCCACGTCGGTCACGCGTACTCCAATAGCAGCCTGGGCCGGGCCGGCCGTCAGAAGCAGCAGTCCCGCCAGTCCCCACAGAAGACTGGTTCGGACCGTGCTCACGTTCCGTCGCCTCCAGAGACGAGCCGTTGCGATGCGAAACCAATCCATGACCTGAAAAGCACGCTTAAAGAAAACGTACGCCGACATTTTACAAAGTGCGAGGCAACGCACGTAAAGTAAAGGAGGAGGGTGCGTGGGAGCGCGGGGGCGTGGGTGAGGGCGGCGATCCCCTCTGTCAAAAGACGGAGCCCCTAAAAGCGGGAGAGCTCGAAGGAAGGGTTTATTGTTCCCGAGTAGAGTCGACGAGTTGTCGGAGGCGGCGATCGATCATGCGATCGCGCATCTGCGCCCGCTTCTGAAGGGTCCGCTGCAGTTCCCGGATCTGTTGCTGGAGGCGCTCGATCTCGCGGCGCTGGTTTTTCTGCTTGAGCTCAAAAATGTCTTCGAGCATGGCCCGGAGCGTGTCGATCTTCGCCCGGCGCTCTCCCCCCTCGGGCAGCAGACGGATGGCCCGTGCGAGGTCCCGGGCGCTCTGCTCCATCCGACGCTCGCGCAGGAGGCGTTCGTAGAGCTCGCGGCTCGAGCGCTGGATCGCATTCAGATACTGCTGCCGACTCGCCTCGGGGCGGGCGGACGAACGCCTGTTCACCGCTTGCGGGGCGCTGCGGGTGCGTGTCGCTCCACTTCCCAGGACGACGGAGGTCCGCTGCTCTCGCACCTCCTCTTCGGTCACGGGCGTCAGCCCATCCTCAACGGCAAACAGGCGGCCGTTGAGCTCGATGACTGGACGCTGGATGCCCACAAAGCGATAGTGCGCGTTGAGGCCCTCCAGATTCAGGCTGTCCGGGATCTGATCCTCCGAGAGAGATTTTCCATCGACGTAGACCGTGCCGTCGCGGATGTTGAGGGTGCGGGTCTGCTGCGCCGACGCGACCGACCCCAGCATGCCCCACAGAAAAACGCCGAGGGCAAGGCCCAGGACGAGACGACGCAACGGCGCCGAGCGACGGAGGGGCATCATCGGGGATGGGAAGAGGTGAAAACAGGATGCGCGAAGCAAGACGTCACGCAATGTGGCGGGCCGTTAGGGACGACTCCGAGACGCCGGCTGGAGGGCGCCCCACTGGTTCGACCCGCTTTGGGCCTGCAGCCGTTCGATGCGGCGGTGAATGCGCTCCAGCTCGTCCCGGTCGTCCCACTCGGGCACTGCGCCCGCCTCCAGGGCGCGGCTCTGAGCAGCGGTGGGGGTCGCTCGCTGAGTTGCCTCGTGAGGAGACACCGCGGCGGACTCTCCGGAGACGCCGGGTCCCTGCCACCACCCGAGGCCGATCAGGAGCAGCAGGGCAACCGCAGCGCCGGCCGTCTGCAGGCGACGAGTCCACGGTCGGGTTGGCGAGCGAGCCGGGCGGTCCTCTGTCGAAGGAGACGGAGCGGGCGGCTCCTGCGCCGCCGCCCGGGCGGTCTCAACCACTTCGTCCACGACCGCCGGATCGGGCCGGTGCGAGGGGCGACGATCCAAGTCTTCTTTTGTCTGCCGGAGCTGCTCGTACTCGCAGTACAAGGCCCCGTCTTCGGTCAACCGACGTGCAAACGTCGCATCGTCGACGTCCTCATCGTACAGGTACTGAATGATGCGTAGCGGATCGTCCATTGGGGAGTCGGTGTTGCGAAACGAGGCGGACCGCGCTCGGGGATCGACCGTCACGCATCGAGCGTGCCGACGAGAGCAGTCTCGTTGGAAGCCTCCATCATCTTGCGCAGATTCTTGAGGGCGTAGCGCATGCGACCGAGGGCCGTGTTGATGGACACCTCCTGGAGCTCGGCAATCTCCCGGAAGGTGAGGTCCGTCTCCTGCCGCAGGAGCAGCACCTCCCGTTGCTCGGGCGCGAGCTGCTCGATGTGCTCGTCGAGCCACTCCCGCTGCTCGGCCTGGTGAAGCTGCTCGTCGGCGTAGGGCGAGTCGTCCTCAAGTGTGTCCCAGAAGGAACGCCCATCGTCCTCTTTCTGGGGCACCTCCTTCCACTTCTTTTGCTTCCGGGTGTGGTCGATCGCCGCGTTGCGCGCGATGCTCATGACCCAACTCAGCCACTGCCCCTGGGGGTCGTAGGATCCGCGCCGGCCCTGCATGGCCTTGATCACGCGCTCGAAGGTCTCCTGGAAGAGATCGTTGGCCACCGCGCGATCTTTGACCATGCCCATGAGATAGCCGAAGATACGGTCCTGGTGCCGTTCCACGAGCCGCCGGAAGGCCTGCTCGTCGTCCCGCTCCAGGTACGCCGTCACCAGTTCCTCGTCGGAAGGCTGCATGCAGGATTCCAGTCATTGGCAGTGCCGGGACGTTGGGGCATGACACCGACTCAAACGAGCGTCCCAGCGCGATTATTGTGTGCCCCGTTCGCTCGAAAATCATCTTCCGCAAGGACCGTTCCGGTCCCGCACTGCACCCTCCCAAAACCTCCCACGGATTGGCTCTGCAATTGAGAAGAAACCCTCACGACTCACAACTCATGGCGCGTGACTCACACCTCATAATCCATGACTCACGATTGGAACGACTCTGCTAACGAGAAGCCCGGTTGGTCCTGCGTGGGAAAAGCGAGCTAAAGCACCATCTCCACCACATCCTGCAACTGTTCGGCGCCGGACACGTCAATATCGTACTCCTCGGCGATGCGTTCCAGACTGTTCTCGGGAACCACGGCGCGGTCGAACCCCAGCTTGGCGGCTTCCTTGAGGCGCGGTTCGATCCGGCTCACGGTGCGGATCTCGCCGCCAAGCCCC
>PXSZ01000027.1:13158-36290 GCA_003023105.1 Bacteroidetes bacterium QH_10_64_37 | reverse complement strand
TGAGCATCGACGGATTGGTTTTCGCCCGTTCATCGGCTGTTCTCTGCGGCACAGTTCCCTGCGGACATGTCGAGCACAGCGGACTCCTCGCGGTCGCCTCGGGATTCCTCGCGGTCGCCTGTAGACTCCTCGCGGCGGTCCCTGGAGGGCAATGGCCTTCTGTTCCGGTTTGCGTTTTGGCTGTTCGTGGGGGCCATTTCGTTCAGTATCGCGGGGATGTTGCTTCTCCGGCTCGTTCCTTCCGCGATGTCGGTTTTCGGGCCGATGTACGCGACGCTGGTGAAGACGCCGACGTGGACGTTCATGGCCCTGCTCGCGCTTCTGCCCGTTTTGATGTACGGCCCTCAGTTGGGCTGGGTGCGGATCGGTCTTATGGCCGCGTGGGGAGGCTTCGTCGGCGGGGCGGGCGAGCTTATCGGCACGACCGGCGTGCTGACGGTCGGGGGCGTTCCGCTTCCGTTCGGGGAGTACCAGTACACTCGGTGGCTGGGCCCGAAGATTGCCGGCCACGTGCCGTACTTCATTCCGCCTTCGTGGTTTGCGATGTCGATTATTTCTCTGGACTTAGCGCGGGGAGTGACGGATCGGCGGGTCGGGTCCTTGTTTCTCGGCACCTTCTTTATGGTGCTTTGGGACGTGTCGCTCGATCCGGCGATGAGCCGGGCCTTTCCGTTTTGGGAATACGGGGCGGACGGGTTTTTTTTCGGAATGCCGCTTTCGAACTGGGGCGGATGGGCGGCCGTCACGTTCGTGATTCTGGTCGGCTACGAGTATCTTCGGGGGAGCCGTCCGGTTGGAAACGAGTGGGCTCCGTGGGTGTACGCCCTCAACTGCTTTTTCCCTCTTTCGATTTGCCTTATTCGGGACGCGTACCTCCCCGCCCTGATCGGCGCTCTTGCGGCACTGGTTCCGTTTCTGCTGCTGTGGAGGTACGATCCGGGTTCGCTGAAGCGCGCCGCATCGCGTTTGCGGGCCTGAGGCTCTGTTTTCGTCTGCTCGCGCCCTGCTCGCCTGCTCGCGTCCTGCTCGTCTTCTCGCGCCCTGAACGTTGAACGGACGTTCCGATGCCTTCCCGTTCCCGCGACAGCCGCTTCCTCGACGGCCGCTCCCTCGACAGCCGAGCCGACGAGGACCGGTGGATCTGGGAGTCCTTTCGGTCCCACTCCCGGACGTTCTCCCTGGCGACCTACCTTTTGCCCCGCTCCGTGCAGATGCCCATCGCTACCCTGTACCTCTACTGCCGGCGCGTGGACTCGATTGCCGACCGGCGCGTGCTGGAGGTCGGCCGGGAGCGCGCCCTGGAGGAGGTCAGGCGTCTTCGCGATCGCCTCGACGAGACGCTGGCGGGGCATCCTCCGCCCCACGCGGTGCTCTGGCGGCGCCTCGCCGACGTCCGTGAAGACATTTTCCTCCCCCGCGAACCGTTGTACGAACTGATCGAGGGGGCGATTTGGGACCTGGAGGGGCGCCCGATCGAGTCGAAGGACGACCTGATAGACTACTCGAACCTCGTGGGAGGCAGCGTGGGGGCGATGATGCTGCCCTTCCTCGCGGCCCCCAGCCGGCACGAGACGCTGGAGCCGGCGGCCCGGCGGCTGGGCATTGCGATGCAGATTACCAACATCGTGCGGGACGTGGGGGAAGACATCAGCGACCTCGACCGGATTTACGTCCCCAGGCGGTGGCGCGACGCGCACGAGGTGGCCGAGGAGGACCTTCGGGCCGCCCGCCTTTCGAACGGCTACCCGAAGCTGATGGAGCAGGCGATGGAAACCGCCGAGCACTACTACGCGGAAAGCTTCGAGGGGGTGGCGGCGCTTCCGGCTCGCTCCCGCTACGGGATCCGCGCGGCGGCCCGGATGTACCGGGAAATCATGAACGAGGTGCGGGCCAACGGCTACGACAACTTAAGCCGGCGCGCCTACGTTTCCTTCCGGCGCAAGCTGTTTTTGATGTTCTACGACGGGTACCACCGCCGCAAGCGCCGGCTGGCCTCGGAGGCGTGAGAAGGATGGGACTTTTCCTTCGCAGCCCCCTTCTTCGGGCGCTATCTCTAATGCCGATATTTTGAAAGCCCGCGCGTTTCCGACGGAAACCGCCGAAACACGATGACATTGGAGTTTGTCCGCCTGCTTCTCATTCCGCCCCTTGCGCTGGCCCACGCGGCATTCTGGGCAATTCTGCTGAGCAACCTGGCATACCTGCGACGCCGGAGACCCGCGCCGCCCGATTCGCTGCCCCCCCTCTCGATCTGCATCCCGGCCCGCAACGAGGCCGAGAACCTGCGTCGGCTGCTGCCGACCCTGCGTGAACAGAGCTATCCCAATTTCGAAATTCTCATCTGGGACGACGGGTCCGACGACGACACCTGGAACGTCTTGCAGACCGCCGACGATCCGCGGCTTCAGCCGCTCCGGGGCGCGGATCCGCCGCCCAACTGGGTGGGCAAGGTGCACGCCCTCTACCGGTGCACGCGCCGGGCGTCCGGCGACTGCTACCTGTTTCTCGACGCCGACGCGGAGCTGCTCCGTCCCGACGCCCTCCGCCGACTCGTCGCCCGGCACGCTGGCACGGCAACGAACGTCTCCTCGGGATTTCCGCACCTGAAAGGCACCGCTCTGCTCCTCGTGAGCCTGGTGCCGCATGCGCTCCTCCGCGGCCTCCCATGGCACCTCGTGGCTCGTACCCGACTGCCGTCGCTCAGCGCCCTCAACGGGCAGTGCTGGCTGATCGACAGCGCCGTGTATCACGCCCACGAGCCGCACGCCGAAGTGAACGACGCGGTGCTGGAAGACGTGGCGATCGGCCGCTACCTGAAAAGGCAGGGGGAGCCGCCCACGCTTCTGGACGTGCAGGATCTGGTGGCCGTGCACATGTACGACGGCCTCAGGGCCGCCTGGCGGGGCTTTCGGAAAAACGCCTATCTCCTCCTGGGCGGCACCGTCCCCCGCTTTCTCCTGATGTACAGCGGCTTCGTCCTCACCTGGCTGGTGGCCCCTCTGCTCTCCCTCTGGTTCTTGGCCTCCCTCTACGGCCTCAAACTCGTCACCGACCGGGCAAGCGGCATGCCCCTGTCCGTGAGTCTCCTCGCGCCGGTCTCGTACGTGCTCGGCCTGGCCCTGCAGCTCGATTCCGCCGTGCACCACTGGATCGACCGGGTCACCTGGAAGGGACGCTCCGTGCCCAGCTCCTCGCGCGCCACTTCGTCCGCGGTGGACGTGGAGGCCGACGTGCCACAACCGGAGGGGTAGACAGGAGCCGTTCTGATCGTTACATTCTCAAGAGTGGTCGGCCTCTTTTCGAACACCCCCTTCCCGTCATGCGCTTCGGTCTCATTTTCTTTGAAATCAGGGGATCGACGGCCCTGATTCTGATCTGGACCTTCGGAGCCGGCCTGTTGGTCGGGTTCCTGAGCACCCTTCCGAAGCAACTGCGGACGCGTAGCAAGCTCAAGGAGCTACAGAAGAAAGAAGGCTCCGGATCACCATCCGGCTCTTCGTCTTCATCGCCGAAATGGTCGTCCGGCTTCCCCCGAGCCGGGGGTACGGTGGAGTAGTGCACAAGCAGTCTGTGTGATCCCCCACGTCTCCCTACCGCTTCGGTCTCGTGCTCCAACGCCCCCCGCCCCTCTCGCCCGGCGCTCCAATCGCGGTCGTGGCCCCGGCCAGCGCCCCCCGCTCTCACCTCCCCTACGACGAGGGATTGTCGCGCCTTCGGGAAACCTACGACGTGCGAACCGCCTGGTCCCCGGGGGCGGAACGCGGCTATCTTTCGGCCCCGGACTCTCCACCGGATCGATTGGGGCCTCGCCCGCCGGCACCCCACCCTGCTGGTCGGATACAGCGACGTGACGGCGCTCCACCTCGCGTTCTACACGAAAGCGGGCTGGACGGGCCTGTCCGGCCCGGTCGTCACCGAATGGGCCGAGGCCGACGCGGCCACCCTCCGCTCGTTTCGGGACTGGAGTGAGGGAAAAACGCCGGACTTCGCCGATGGCTTCGACGCGTCCCTTACGCCGCTGGCGCCCGGAACCGCGTCCGGCCCGCTACTCGGGGGAAACCTGTCGGTGCTCTCGCGGCTGATTGGGACCCGCTTCGCGCCGGACTTCGATGATACTATTCTCGTCCTGGAAGAGATCGAGGAGGCCCCGTATCGCGTGGATCGCATGCTCGCTCACCTGGAGCACGCCGGGGTGCTCGACGCCGTGGTCGGAGTCATTCTCGGCCATTTCACCACCGGCGACCTCGACCCCGACAAGCCGACCCTTTCGCTTGAGGCCGTCTTCGAGGACTACCTCTCCGGCCGCCCCTATCCAGTGGCCGAGGGCCTTCCTTACGGCCATCGCCTTCCCCGGTGCACTCTCCCCATCGGCGTCCCCGTGCAGCTCCGCGTGGCCGCCGAGGAGGCCTCGTTGACGGCTCAGGCACCGGTCGTCGACCGGTAGGCTGTGTCTTCTGCCCTGCTTCTTTTTCAAACAGAAGTGGCTACGTCCACTCCGTAAGGCGCGGATCGATGGCGTACGGCTCGCCCTCGCTGATCTCCACCTCACCGGGAAAGGCCGGGTGCTGAGGGTTCAAGAGATAGTTTGCCCCGTGCGGATCCAGCGCGCTGGGCACACGCAAGACGAGGGAGCGCGCTTCACGAGCCCATCGGTCCCCCACCTGCTTCGATGCGGCCTGCGGTGGGCGAGCCGCCCAGTCGGAAGGCATCTCTTCTTCGGGCAGTGCCGTGAGGTGCTTTTCGGCGAACTGCACGTGGAACAGCACCCGGCCCGCAAGCTGATGATAGTCACGGGTGTTCGCCAGCACTTCCAGCTGGCAGAGCGCCGGCGAATCGGCAAGGTAGCAGACGGCGGTGCCCTTGCTGTTCCACCGGCCTCCGAAGAGCCGTGCGCCTTCGCCGCTGAAAGCATCCGAGGCGTGCTTCTTGCGCACCAGGCGCCAAGCCGTTTTCATTGCCACTACTGAAAAAGCATGTCAGGCCAGTACGCCGTATGCGATGCGCCCGAGCAGGTCTTCAACCTCACGCGCGCCTGCTTCCGTTTCCGCGAAGCGCATCGGCACGCGGTCGCCCAGCCCCCACTGAGACTGCTTGAGCCAACGCCGGGCTGCGTCCACGCCGCCCAGCACCTCCGTTGCGCGCTCCAAGAGGCGAGCGTAGCGGAAGAGACGGTCCGACTCGCCGGGTTTGAGGCGGCCTTCCTCCAAACGCCGCGAAAGGGTGCGCGCGGAGATGCCGAGGAGCGTAGCCGTTTCCTCGCGGTCCAGCTCCAGCGCGCGCTGGAGCCGCTTCAGGGCGCGGGCGGGAAAGCCCTTGCGGATCATCTCGTCTGCGGCAACACTGCCGCCTGCGTCGTCGTCGAAACCGAGCGACCAGCCCGGCGGCGGATCTTCCTCGCGAACCGTTCTTTCGGGGGCAGATGGAGAAGACATTTGTGCTACATTGACAGATAAAAAGAGCCATTTGTCGTGACAAACAGAGCAGCGCAGGGAAGGTTCGCTGCTCTTCTGTGGCGTTCGCCTCTGTTCTTCGAGGTTCGGGATACGGGTAAGACCTTCAATGCGGATCCATCCGTTTTCCTCCACATAAATTCGTCGGCGACAGGGCTCCGAGTGTCCAGCAGATGGAACTTTATCAGCGTCGGAGCGAATAATGGCCACCGTATCTGAGGAGTCTCCCCCGACAGCGCCGCTGCCGCTTTCAGGCCGTGGCGTTCTTTTTTGCAGGTGCGGCTTCCTGCACTCGCGCCACACTGTTTCAACGGACCCCAGCAGCATGGCTGACGACGAGACCGTATACATGACCGAAGAGGGCCTTGAGGACCTCAAAGAGGAGCTTCACCGCCTACGTACGGAGGAACGCTCGCGCATCGCCGACGAGATTGCCGAAGCGCGGGCCAAAGGCGACCTTTCCGAAAACGCTGAGTACGACGCGGCGAAGGAGGAGCAGGGCAAGCTCGAATCGCGGATCGCGCAGATCGAGGACACCATTGCCCGCGCCCGCATCGTCGACGAGTCGACCGTCGACGACAGCAAGGCGTACATCCTCTCCGACGTGACCGTCGAGAATCTCGACAACGGGGATGAGCACACATTTACGCTCGTCTCAGAGGAGGAGGCCGACATCTCGCAGAATAAAATTTCGGTCGAAAGCCCCATTGGCGAGGGACTGCTGGCCAAGGAAGAGGGCGCGGAGGTCGCCATCGACGTGCCGGCCGGAACCGTCAACTTCAAGATCAAAAAGATTTCCCGATAATCCCTCTTCGGTCTACGGGGCTCCCCTGCCGCGAACGCTCCCAACGCCTGCCCCCATCCGCCGGCCCGGCCGGACGCTCCACTGAACGCCTCATCCACAAGAAATGGGCCCGAGCTCTGCCGAAGAAGACTCGTCCAAGGACCCCAGTCCCCGCGACCGGTCTTTTGCTCTCACAGTCGCCCGAAAGGTTGGCGCGGGAGCGTTGTGGATTCTTGCGATCTTTTACGGGGGGTGCGCGCTCGCGCTCGCCGCGTATATCTTCGTGAATCCGTGGACGACCGGCGTACAGATTCAGCGCCGTCTGGGGGCGGATGCTTCCTACGAAAAACGCTACGAGCCTCGCCCCCTCTCCGCCCTCGACGAGGACCTTCCGCTTGCTGTCGTGGCTGCCGAGGACGCTCGTTTCTTCCAGCACAACGGGATTGACTGGGAGGCCATCGGCGAGGCCATCGAGGAAAACCGCGATGGGGATGCTCAGCGGCGCGGGGGATCATCGATCACCCAGCAGCTCGTCAAGAACCTCTTCCTGACGACCCACGGCACGTACTTCCGGAAGGCCCTGGAACTCCCGCTCACGTACATGGCGGAACTGATCCTGTCGAAACGTCGCATCCTGGAACTCTACCTGGACGTCATTGAGTGGGGACCGGGCGTCTACGGCGCCGAAGCCGCTGCACAGTACTACTACGGTCAGTCTGCTGCCCAGCTAACCCGCTACCAGGCCGCCGCTCTCGCCGCGTGCATCCCCAACCCGCAGGTACGGCGTCCACAGACTGTCGGATGGTACCGGGACATCATTCTCAGCCGAATGGACGTGCTCGGTCGGCTGCCAATTACAACCTCCATCTCTCACCCCGAGACCGATCGTGAGAGCGCTCCGCCGCCCCCTGAACCGGAGCCCGACCGGCCCGCGTCCTCGACTCTCACGCGGGGGCCCTCCAACTCGGTCTCGACTGACTCGCTCAAGACAGATTCGACGCAGGCAGAGTCTTCCCGAGTCGATTCGGTCGCCCCATCTCCCCCGCCGCCTCCCGAAACAGTGTCCGTCCCGCCGGCAGCTCCCGCGACGCTGAGAACGGACTCAATCGACGGTCGTTAATGTGCCAATTTTTTAAGCGTCACCCATCCTGATGATCGACCTTCGAAGCGACACTGTCACCCGCCCCGCCCAGGGCATGCGCCAGGCCATGTACGAGGCCGAGGTGGGGGACGACGTGTACGGAGAGGACCCGACCGTAAACCAGCTTCAGGAGCGCGTGGCCGCCCTTCTGGGAAAAGAAGCCGCCCTGTTTGTGCCATCCGGCACCATGGCCAATCAGATCTGCGTTCACGTCCTCACTGATCCGGGCGACGAGGTGATCGTGGAACGTGGGAGCCACGTCTTCAACTACGAATCCGGCGCGGCGGGCCTCCTTTCGGGCGTGCAGCTCCATCCGATCGACGGCGACTGCGGCCGCCTCTCGGCCTCGCAGGTGGAAACCGCGATTCGTCCCGATGCCGAGGTCCTCCCTCGCTCCCGCGCGGTGTCGGTCGAAAATACGGCGAACAAGGCCGGCGGGGTGGTCTACTCGCTGGACCGGATCGAGACCCTCGCGGAGGTTGCCCGAGCTCACGACCTGCACCTGCACCTGGACGGTGCGCGCCTCTGGAATGCCGCCACCGCGCTCGACGTGGAGGAGCAGACCCTC
The DNA here is from genome assembly GCA_003023105.1 of Bacteroidetes bacterium QH_10_64_37. The sequence goes on along the minus strand of PXSZ01000027.1, from coordinate 28,347 downwards.
GCCGCCCCCGCCGACCTCGCGTGGGTGGCCCTGTCCAAAGGGCTCGGCGCCCCGGTGGGCTCCGTCATCGCCGGACCCTCTCCCTTGATCGACGACGCCCGACGCACCCGCAAGCAGTTCGGGGGCGGCATGCGACAAGCCGGCATCCTGGCCGCGGCAGGGCTCTACGCCATCAAGCACAATCGCCCCCTCCTCGCCCGAGATCACGAAAAGGCCCAGCGGCTCGCCGAAGGTCTCGCGGAGTGCCCGTCTTTCTCCATCGACCCTGCCGACGTAGACACGAACATCGTGATCTTTGAGGTTCCCGACGGCACCGCCGCGGATGTTGTCGAGGAGCTCAAAGAAGACGGCGTGGTCCTCACCCCCTTCGGCCCCTCCACCATCCGCGCCACGACGCACCGGGACGTGTCGATGGGCGACATTGACGACGCGTTGCGCACCCTCCAGTCCTACACCGACCAGCGACCAGTGTCCCCAACCTCGTAGCGTCCCCATTTCCGGGATTCCTACGGAACGACCCAGCCGCTCTCGAACGCCTCCCGGTCCGACTGGTATTCGAAGCGCGCCCGGTAGTGACCATCGGGGTGCAGGTGCAGCCACTCGATCCGGTCGATCACCGTCCGGATCGCGGCAAAGTATTGCCGGCCCTCCGCCACATCATCGTCCGTAATGGGCTCCGATTTGACGGCCTGCCGGAGGCCATCGTCGGGCTCGTCGAGGGGCGTTCCCGGGGCCGATGGACGCGCGTACACGGCAAGGGTGTCCGGCGACTGCGTTTCCCACAGGTCCATCGCCACGTCGTCGTCGAAGTGAACGGACGCCGTGCCGTAGAGGCGAATTTGTTCGTGGGCGTCGGCATCCCATCCGTGCCACGCGATGCGGTCGTTCTTCCGGAGGGCCTCCACCTTCCGCGCGCGGCGATCCGTGTGAAACTGGAGCCGCCGATCGTCCTCATCGGCCCGCCGCAGCACCACCGTCCGGAGGTCCGGCGCCCGGTCGTGAACCGTGCCGAAGGTGAGCTGCCGGTACGCGTGATCGGGGGCCTCGGCCGCGGCCTCAATTTCGTCCCAGACGTGGTTCAGAACAGCATCGAGATTCGTGTAGCGGGGAAGAGACATCGTAGGGTATGACCTTCGGCCCTCGCTGCGCTCGTGTCGGCTTTCAGATCCATCCACCACACAGCGTCTCAAGTGCTCCTGCGCCGCCTGCGTTGGAAGGCGTGCTTCACAGCACGCTTAACCTTGTCCCAGGAACTATCAGGATGGCGCTCCTTGTAGCGACCGCGCAACTCGTCTTCAACGTCTGCAAAATCGCGGTCGCGGTACCGCTCGTCGCGAGCGCTCGTGTAGCCAAAGCGGTAGGCCGGATCGTACGTGCTATAGTCGTCATCCGTATCGAACGTCTCTCTGAAGTGGCGGTAGTGGCCCCGCCGGGTGCGCTCACGACGGAAGGCGTGCTCTACAGCTCGCTTTACCCTGTTCCACGTGCTGTCGGGGTGGCGTTCTTCGTAGCGCCCGCGCAGCTCGCCTTCTATCTCGTCGTATGAGCGGTTCCGGTAGCGATCCTCCCCCGCCACCTCATACCCGAAGCGATAGGCCGGCTCATAGGCGGTATAGTCGGTATCCGAACCGTACGTCTCGCTGTGGTGACGGCGGAAGTCATCCTTGTAGTCGGCGTATCGGCTCGTGTAGCCCTCCATGGGTCCGGTTCCGGAGGTCGTGCCGTCGCCGGCGTGAATGCGCTCGCCCTGGTGGCGCTTCCATTCGTCCCGGAAGTGGCGCTCGTCTTCAGCGTTTTGGGGACGTACGCCCAGGACGATGCCGCCTTCTTTGATGTCAGACTCGTACTTCTTGGCGCGTTTCTCCGGAATGCCCGCCCCGACCAGGGCGCCGACCAGCGTGCCGGCCGCGCCCCCGCCTCCTGCGCCGGCCAGTGCCGCGGCGAGAGGTCCTGCAATCACCAGTCCGATGCCGGGAAGCGTTACGGCGCCGCCGGCAGCGAGAAGAGCGCCGGCCAGCCCGCCGAGCGTACCGCCCGTTGCGGCCCCCATGCCGGCCCCCTTGCCGGCCTTGCTCCCTTCTTCGACCTCGACGTGGCCTTCCGAGGCAAAGTGCCGATCCCGTGTCTCGTCGGACATCAAGACGTTCACGTCGTCATCGGAGTACCCCTTGCGGTCGATGATGGATTTGTATGCGCGCTTGGCGTGATCGGGATCTTTAAAGGTGGCCGTTACGAGCGTGGGTTCGTTAGCTTTTGAGCTGGAGTGTGCCATATCTGCACCTGCTTTGTTTGGAGAGGAGAGATGAGAGACTGCGGGGCAGTCTTCGCTGCAGGAGACCCCTGTTGCGAAGCACTATTGCCCCGTTGAAGCGGATTAATCGTACATTTGCACCCGCTTCAGGTTCGGTGCTTGGTTAAAGTTTCGGTTAAGGGTAGAAAACGACATTGCTTCGGGTAATTCGAAGAAGACGATCACAACTTGATTCAACTGCGGAGAGACGGCAGACGGCCGACTGCGGGGCCCCGCCGCTTACTCCGCACGCTGGACGGAAACACGCAGCGGCTTCAGTCCCGTCGCCGTGGCCTCCAGCTTATCCCCGTCCGCCACCGGCCCCACCCCGGACGGAGTGCCCGTGTAGAGCAGGTCCCCGGGCGACAACGTAAAGATCTGGGAGCAGTACTGGACGAGCTCGCCTACCGGAAAGAGGAGACGGCGGGTACTCGCGTTCTGCCGCACCTCCCCGTTCACCGACAGTCGGATCCTAAGATCCTGCGGATCCTCAACCGCCGCGGCGGACGTGAGGGGACCGAGGGGGGCGAACGTGTCAAAGCCCTTGGCCACGGACCAGGGATGTCGCTGCTCCTTCGCCGTTGCCTGAAGGTCGCGCGCCGTCATGTCGAGACCCACCGCGTAGGCCGCCACGTGGTCAAGAACCTCGTCCCGCGAAATATTCTTTCCCTCTTTTCCGATGACCGCCACCAGCTCCACCTCGTGGTGAACCTCTTGAGATTGCGGGGGCAGTTCAACAGTCCCGCCCGTCCGGATGAGTGCAGAGGTCGGCTTTAGAAACACCATCGGTTCATCGGGCGCCTCGCGGTTCATTTCTGCGGCGTGGTCGGCGTAATTCCGACCAATGCAGAGAAGCTTGCCGACGGGAACGGGCGCGGGGCGTTGGGGGAGGGAGATTTTCATGCGAAACGGAAGGCGGAGAGCCTACTGAGCGGGAACGGATGAGCGGTCGTTGCGTGGCTTAGCGTCGGCACAAGATCAAAAATGGTCACTCTCGCGTCGGTAGCCAATCCGGTGCTCCAAAGCAGAGACGCCTTATGTACGCAATTGTTGACGTCAAAGACAAGCAATTCAAGGTCCGCGAGGACGACACCCTGTACGTCCCCTACCATTCGGAGGCCGAGACCGACCAGGAACTGACCCTGGATCGCGTTCTGCTCGTCTCCGACGAAGAGGGCGACGCCACGCTCGGCACGCCGACGGTGGCGGATGCCTCGGTGACGGCCCGCGTAACGGAGCACGTAAAGGGGGACAAGGTGATCGTGTTTAAGAAGAAACGGCGCAAGCGGTACCGCGTAAAACGCGGGCATCGTCAGCAATACACTCAGATTCAGATCGAATCGCTGAATGTGAACGGCGCGTCCGAGTCCTCCGAAGAGGAGGGGACCGAGGCGGAGGACGCGGCTGACGAGTCGGCCACGGATGAAGGGGAGGCGCCCGCCGACGAGGACGAAGAGACCTCCGAGTCGGAGGAGGAGACCGAAGAACCGCCCGTGTCGGAAGAGACTGAGGAGACGCCGGGCGAATCTGACGAGGCGTAATCACACGCCTTTAGTAGGCCTGCACACCTGCTTTGATGAAAACGTTGCTCCAGACCCAATCTAGAGCTTATCCGCCCGTATGGATTATAGGCTCCATACGAGCGAAGCGACTGACGGAGTAAATCAAGTTTGGAGCGACGGTGGAAAGCAATCCCGCTAACGGAGGAGCTTCAAGAATGTAGCAGAGTAGGTGAGCAGAAGCACTAGCTGCACTGATTTGCGAATCAAACTTGCGAGGTTGTTATGGCTCACAAAAAAGCCATGGGGTCGACCGAAAATACCCGCGACTCCAATCCCAGTTATCTCGGCGTGAAGGCCTACGGCGGCGAGCACGTGCACTCCGGGAGTATCATCGTTCGCCAGCGTGGGACCAAGTTCCACCCCGGCCACAACGTGGGTCGTGGCAGCGACGACACGCTCTTCGCGAAGGAGCACGGCGTCGTCAAGTTTTCGCGGAGCGGCGGCGACCGGAAGTACGTCCACGTGGTGCCCGAGGAGGCTTGACCCTCCCTCCCATTCTGCTTCGCAACAAAGCTCCTCTCGCCCTCGTGCGGAAGGGGCTTTTTGCGTTTGGACCCGTTCCTCCCTTGTCGGTTCTCACTCGCGGTTCCCGGCCGACCTTTCGCTTTCAACACTTGGCTCGCCCCGACGCGCCTCCAGCGTCTCTCCCGCGACCCTCTATGCCTGCTCCCCCCTGCCCATCGGCCTATCGGTTTCCGGATCCTCCGGACGCGGTGGAGCTCCGGGCCTTCACCCACGGCCTCCAGCCCGAGCGAGTGCCGACCATGATGGAGCACTTTGCCGAAGACTGGCGCCGGCTCGGCGTGGATGCCTGGAACGAGGTCCCCAACCACTGGTGCCCCGAAAGCGGCGATTCCGTGGGGTGGTGGACCCTCCCGACCTACCTCGGCGATCACTTTATCGTGCCGTTGCTGGGGGCGTCGGAGGGGACCTGCGTGCTACAACCGAGTGTGCACTGGACCGTCCAGTGTCTCCTCTCAAGCCCGGAAGTCGCCGCCCGCGGGTCCGAGGTGCTCGTCTCGGAAACGGCCTTTCCCTCCGTCCTCCACAGCGTGAAGCAGTGGAGTCACCTCTGCGACCTCGCGCCGCACGTCGTGGCCCCGACGGAGACCCATCGCGTCGATCAGGCGGCCCTCCTCGACGCCATCGGTCCCGATACCGCCCTCGTGGCCCTCAGCCACGTCGGGTTCACCACCGGGGCTCAATTGCCAACGCCGTTCGTGGAGGAGGTCGCCGAGCGCGTGCACACCCACGACGGGCTCTTTCTGCTGGACGGGTACCACGCGGCCGCCACGCAGTCCATCGACGTGACCGATCTCGGCTGTGACCTCTACGTCGGAGGGCTCCTGAAAGAAGCCTCCGGCGCCTCGGGCAACGCGTTTCTCTACCTGCGAGAGGGCCTGGAGCTTACCCCTCGACTCACCGGCTGGTTCGGCGACGCGGCGCCGTTCGAGTTTCGGCCCGACCCGGAGCCCCACCCCGACGTGCGCCGCCGGTTCCTGGGCGGGACGACCGCCGTGGCGCCCCTCTACCACGCCGTGGAAGGCGTTCGCATTCTGCTCGACCTTGGGCTCGAGGCCGTCCGCGACCACTCGCTCCGCCTGACCGACCGGGCCATCGATCACGCAGACACGCTCGACGTGCCCCTCCGTTCCCCCCGCGCCCCCGAGGAACGAAGCGCCCTGGTCCTCCTGGAGGTGCCGGGGGCCGAATGCCTTGTCGAATATCTCAAGCGATGCGACATCTACACGGACAGCCGCCGGAATGAGGTCGTGCGCATGGCCCCATTCGTCTGGAACACCGCCAACGACGTCGACCGGGCGTTCGATCTGATCGAGAAGGCGCTCTCTTCAGGCGGCTACCGCACCCTTCCAGTCGACGCCGCCGGCCCGGTTACGTAGCAGAGGCATCCTCCGTCCCTACTTCGTCGAGCGATTCCGCAGAGCCTTCGAGCATCGCTCCGGTGCGGGGGTCCAGTCGAAAAAACGAGACGAGGGCGCGGAAGAGCTCGCCGTGGTGACGTGCCATGGGCTCGGGCTGCTCAAAGAAGTGCTCGACGGCAACGGCAAAAAACTCGGAGGGCGCTTCCGCCGCGTACGGTCGGAGCAGCGAGCGGCCCTGCCGGACTCGGCGCATCTCGTCCCGCACGAGGGATTGCCAGTCGGGCGCCGAGGCAGGATCGACGAGGGAGGGCACACCGTCGGCTCCCTCGTTGTCGAAATCAAACTGATGCGCCAGCTCGTGGAGGATCACGTTGTTTCCGTCTCCGGGGGCCCTCCAGCTCTGCTGCACGGCCGACACCGTGAAGATCATGGGCCCCTGCCGGTGAGCCATGCCGTCGTAGCTGGCGGTGATGTTCTCGTGGTACGTCTCATCGAAGCGCTCCGGGTAAAACAGGACCGACCGGCTCCCGGGCAGCTCCCAGGAGGGCCGCCCGTGCAGGAGCACCGCGATCCCCGCCGTGACGCTAAGGCGCAACGCGTCTGTGACCGTAACGTCCCGAACCCCCTCAAACGAATACTCGTCGAGCACGAACTGCACGTCGCGCTCAAAGCGGGCCCGTCCGTCGGGGTCCAGCCGTGGGTAGAGGGGCACGTGCGCCCGGAGCCATCGGCGTTGCTCTGCCGACAGTTCCTCTTGCGCCACCCGCCAGCGGCGCCACGGACGCCGGAGTCCCACGAGCAGAACGATGAGCACCGGCACGAGACCCAGCACCGGGCCGATCGGGGTCGCCTCGTAGCCCACAATGCCCACGCCGCCCCCGAGGATGAGGGCAAGAAGCCCCGTGGTAATTAGTGAGGAGCGCCGAGCAATGCGCATGATGAGAGCGGGAGCAGGATGGCGCCATTTACAGAACGGCGTGTGCGTCGTGGCGTCTGTGGGGCGTACGAGCGCATCGCATCCGTGTGCCCGCACGCGCAACCCGCACGATTCAAGCGCGAACAATTCTTCGAGACAGAAGGTATGTTGATGCTGTAATTGCCCAAAGTTGCAGGTCACAACCATTTTGCCTCGATGACCGCGGACGGCCACACGGGATGACCTCCGGGCCCCGGGACCGCCGCAAAGTGCTATGTTCCGTCGTCTGCGGTCCGTTGTCCGCCGACCTGACAGTAGACGGATCGTAGGTCGCAACGTGAGTTATTTAGCTTGCTGAGGTGCCTTTCCGCACCCCGCCGCTCCTTTCACCAATTTCCTCCCTCCCCATGGGCGCGATGAACACGCTCCGGCAGAACACCGGAGTGATTCTCTGGATCCTCGTACTCTCATTCGGCATCATTTGGACGCTTCAGGACTCCGACGTCTTTTCGGCGATGAACCAGCCGTCGCGCAACATCGCCATGGTGGATGGGAGTCCCATCCAGCAGCAGGAGTACCAGCAGACCCTTAAACAGCTGCGCACCCGGTTCCAGAAAAAGCTCGGCGGGAACTTGAACTCCCAGATGCAAGAGCGAATGCGCGAGCAGGCGTACAACCGGGTCGTGAACCAGAAGCTGCGCGAACAGCAGATGGAACAGTTGGGCATCTCGGTCACCGATTCCGAAGTGGAAGCGATGGTATTCGGGGAGACGCCGCACCCCATCATCCGCCGGCAGTTTGCGGACTCGACCGGCCAGATCAATTACCAGCTGCTCCAGAACATGGCCCAAAACCCGCAGGCACGGTCGCAGTGGCTGCAACTTGAGCAGTATCTGCGGCAACAGCGCCGGCAGCAGAAAATGAGCTCGCTCGTCCAGTCGACCATCCAGATCTCCGAGAACGACATCAAGGACTATTATCGTCGCCAAAACACGTCGGCGTCGGCCCGCTACGTGTCGCTTCGGTACGCGCAGGTGCCCGACGATTCTATTTCGGTTACGGAGTCGGACCTCCGCAGCTACTACGAGAACAACAAAGAGGACTTTAAGCGCGAGAAAACCGTCACAATCGAGTACGCAACCACCACCAAAGAGGCCACCGCCGAAGACTCCTCGGCGATTGCGAGCGATCTCAGCGAGCTCCGCGGCGACTTTAAGACGACGGAGCAGGACTCCCTCTTCCTGGTCAACAACGCCTCGGACAGTGACTTTTCGAGCGCGTACCAGACCCCGGATCAGATGAGCGCTCGGGTAGCCGACTCGATCTACGCGAACCCCGAGCCCGGCCGGATTGTCGGCCCCGTCTTTGGGGGCGGGCAGGCCCATCTCATCAAGATTCGCGACACGCGTGCCGCCGAGACCGAATACGCCCACGCCCGTCACATTCTTTTGAAAACTGACCAGGCCAACTCGGAGATGAGGAATCGGCTGCAGGCCATTCGCGACTCCATTGAATCGGGGACGGCCTCCTTTGCCGGGATGGCCCGGAAATACTCCGACGACCAGTCCGCCTCGCAGGGCGGCGACCTTGGCTGGTTTGCCCAGGGCAGCATGGCGGACGCGTTCGGGGAGGCGGTCTTTACTGCGGAGCCCGGCAGCCTCGTCGGGCCCATTCGCTCCGAGTTTGGCTACCACCTGATTAAAGTGGAAACCCGTGCGTCAAAGGCTGTTCAGAGGGCGAACCTCGCGTATAACCTCAGCCCCAGTCAGTCCACGCTGGCCGACCAGGAGAGCCAGCTCGGCGATCTGGCGTACTATGCAGAAGAGAGCGGAAACTTCCGCGAGGAGGCCCAGCGCCTGGACCTGTCCGTTCAGCAGGTGCAGGTCGAGACCGGCCAATCCTCGATTCCCGGCATTGGCCAGAGCTCGGCCCTCTCGCAGTTCCTGGAAACCGCCTCGACCGGCAATATGAGTGAGGTGGTCGAATTGAACGATAAGTTCGTCGTCGCCCACGTGACGAACGTGACGCCGGAAGGGTATCGCCCCTTCAGTGAGGTGGAGTCGCAGATCCGTCCACAGGTCGCGCTCCAGAAGAAGCGAAAAATCGTGGTGCAGCGGATGGAACGGGCGTTCGCCCAAAGCGACTTCGAGTCCCTTCCGGAGGCCCTCGGCACCGACATTCGCACGCAGTCGGACCTCTCGTTCTCGACCAACACCGTTCCGGGACTTGGTCGCGAGCCCAAGTTTGTGGGCACCGTGTTCGGACTGGACGAGGGCCAGACCTCGGGGGTCGTCGAGGGCTCGAACGCTGCCTTCGTCGTGCAGACGACCCAGAAGAGCACCCCGCCGCCGCTTACCGAGCAGAGGCGTCAGAAAATCCGCAGGCAACTTCTGAAGCAGCGCCGCAAGCAGATCGCGTCGGACTGGCTCGCCGCGCTGAAGGAGGAGGCCACGATCCAGGACAACCGGTCGGCGCTGCAGCAATAGCGTGCGATTCTGACTTACTGGTCTCTAGTCGAGGGCGACCAGTTGACCGTGCCCTGAAAGACCGACACAGCCGGGCCTTCGAGGTATCGTTCGGTCCCCCGATCAGATGCGGCTCTCCCGACGCGGAGGACGCCTCCTTGCGTCTGCACCCGGATTTCCTCGCCCGCGTCCCTGGAGCGGAGGCGTTCTGCAATCACCGCTGCGGCCAAAACCCCGGTGCCGCACGACAGGGTCTCGTCCTCCACGCCCTTCTCGTAGGTGCGGAGAGACACCTCGCCCGCCGCGTGCACCTCGACGAAGTTGACGTTGGCCCCCACCGGTTCCTGCGTCGGGTCGTGGCGAAGCTGCGCGCCCCACTCTCGAACCGGAACGGCCTCCACGTCGTCCACCAGTGCCACCAGGTGCTCCGTTCCGGCATGCGCGTAGTGGAGGGCACGAATGGGAGTGGGCACGGACCGGTCGACCACCACGTCGGAGCGGATGTCCGACACCCCCGGCACGAAGAGGCGAACGCGGGCGGGGTCGTCGTCCGGATGGGTCGCCCGGTACAGCCCCGCATCGGTGTCGAACGCGAGCTCGTCCTCCTCGAAGCCGGCCCGCCGGGCAAACCGAAACAGGCACCGCGCCCCATTGCCGCACATGGTCGCCCGCGAGCCGTCAGCGTTCACGTACTGCATCCGGTAGTCCGCCGCCGGTGTCTCGGGATGGTCGAGGGCCAGGAGCCCATCCGCGCCGATCCCATAGCGACGCGGGCACCATTCAGCCGCACAGGTCGACAACTCGGCCTCCGAGAAGCCATAGGTCCGGTTGTCGACGACGACAAAGTCATTCCCCGTCCCCTGCATCTTGGTAAACGAAACGCACTGTGAATCCGTCATAATCGTGGAGGAGTTGTGATCATCGCCAAAAATCTCGGCACGATTGGACGCCTCCCTCGTAAGGCGTAACCGATTTGAGTTTGAGCCTCTCACCCACCCCCAACCCCCTTTGCCCGAGAAACAACTGAGCATCGAAAGCGCCGATCCGCTATTGCTGTTCGGCTTTAACGATGTGTACCTCCGGAAGATCGAAGACGCCTTTCCGGACACCCACATCACGGCCCGAGGCACGGAGATCCACCTTGAGGGCGACGCGGACACCCTCAACAAGATTGAGCGCGTCTTCAGCGAAATGCTGACCCTGCTCGACCGCAACGACCACCTGACGGAGGAGGACGTGGAGACCGTCCTCGCGCTGTTCGATTCGGCGGACGCCTCCCCCTCTCCCACAGCCGAGCCCGGACGGCGAGACGCCATCCTCACCACGCCCGACGGCGAGGCCATCAAGCCCCGCTCCCCGAACCAGGAGCGCCTCGTCCAGTCGGCCGCGGCCAACGACGTGGTGTTCACCATCGGGCCGGCCGGGACCGGAAAAACGTACGTCGCCGTGGCCCTGGCCGTGGCGGCGCTCAACAACCACGAGGTCAACAAGATCGTCCTCTCCCGTCCCGCCGTGGAGGCCGGCGAGGAGCTCGGGTTTCTGCCCGGCGACTTCTACGAGAAGGTGGCGCCCTATCTCCGCCCCCTCTACGATGCGCTCGGTGAGATGATGCCGCGCGATGAGCTGGCCGAGTCCCTGGAGCAGGACCGCGTGGAGGTGGTGCCCCTGGCGTACATGCGGGGCCGCACCCTCAAATCCTCGTTCGTCATCCTCGACGAGGCGCAGAACGCCACCACGGGACAGATGAAAATGTTTCTGACGCGCCTCGGCCCCCGGAGCCAAGCCATCGTCACCGGCGACATTACGCAGACGGACCTCCAGGACCAGAGCGCGAGCGGTCTCATTCAGGTCCAGCACATCCTCAAGGGCATCGACGGAATCGAGTTCATCTACCTGGAGCGCGAGGACGTGGCCCGCCACCGCCTGGTCAAAGACATTATCGCCGCCTACGAGGAGCACGATGAGTAGTCCCCCCGGCATGGGGTGCTCCTTCGTTAACTGGAAAGTGTTGATTCTGGAGGTTGAGATCTTCGGTGAGAATGCGTGTTGCGTATTTCGTATTGCGTCGTCGCCCTTTTTAGAATCTATATGCAGTACGCACTACGCAATACGCCCTGTGGAATGCTTCCCCTCCGGAGCGGAACCCCGCCCAGACCAAAACTGCCAAATCAGTCGTACTGGAAAAATCCCTCCCCCGTCTTCCGTCCCAGTTGCCCCGCCGTCACCTTGCGCCGCAAGAGGGGGCACGGACGGTACTTGTCGTCGCCCAGCTCGTCGTGAAGGACCTCCAGGATGTGAAGGCACACGTCCAGCCCGATGAAGTCCGCCAGCGTGAGCGGGCCCATCGGATGATTCATGCCGAGCTCCATCACCGTGTCGATGTCCTCGGGCGCGGCCACGCCCTCCATCACGCAGAAAATGGCCTCGTTGATCATGGGCATGAGGACGCGATTCGACACGAACCCGGGGTAGTCCTCCACCGCCACCGGATTCTTGTCGAGGTTCTCCGAGACATCCGCCACCGTCTCAAAGGTCGCGTCGCTCGTACGCTGGCCACGCACCACCTCCACCAGGGTCATGACGGGCACGGGATTGAAGAAGTGCATGCCCACCACCTGCGCGGGCCGCTCGGTCTGGTTGGCAATCCAGGTGATGGAGATGGACGAGGTGTTGGACGCGAGGAGGGCCTCGTCGGGCGCGTGCTCGTCGAGCGCACCGAACACGTCAGCCTTGATGGGCTGCTCTTCCGGCACGGCCTCCACGACGAGATCCGCCGACTGCACGCCCGCTTCCGTGTCGGGCGTGAGCGCGAGGCGATTGAGCGCGGCGTCCTTCTCGTCGGCCGTAATCACGTCTTTGTTGACTTGCCGCGACAGGTTGCTCTCAATCGTGGTGCGGGCGTCGTCGAGGAGCGATTCGTCGAGGTCGATGAGGGTCACGTCGTACCCGTGGAGCGCGAAGACGTGGGCGATGCCGTTCCCCATCGTCCCGGCCCCCACCACGGCGGTGTGCTGTACAGACATGCGATCGGAAAGTGACTGTGAGAGGTGCGATTCGGCGGATTAGAATAGCAAAGCGCCTCCGGGTCTGCATAGCCGCTCGCTACAAATCAGCGACTATCATACCGTTGACGGCGGACCGCAGACCGCTGGAGCATCGAGGGTCCAGTTCAGTCTCCAATCTCCCATCACCGAACGCGAACCTGAGACGGTCCCCCAGGAGCTACTGCAGAGCATTTGCGACAAACCCTGCAATAACGGAAACTAACGCTGAAATATTCCCACATGTCGTCCTCCAGCTGCCGTCGGTCGTCCGCGGTCCGCCGACCTGCTTAGCCAGACTCCGCAATCAGCACGTCCTCCATCCCCTCCGGCGCCAAGTCCCCGTCGTCCGTCGACACGTCAAGGGTGCGCGTTTCCGTCACGTCGTTATTTTCATCAACGTGCACCACGCGGGGATGATGCTCGCGCGCCTCCTTCGGCGAGAGCTGGGCGTAGGCGATTACGATCACCTCGTCCCCCGCCTCCGCGAGCCGGGCAGCCGGACCGTTCAGACAGACCGTCCGCTCCCCCGCCTCGCCCGGAATGGTGTACGTTTCGAGCCGATTCCCGTTGTTGACGTTCACCACCTGGACCTTCTCGTACGGAAGGAGGCCGGCGGTGTCAAGGAGCTCCCGGTCGACGGTGATGGAGCCCTCGTAGTAAAGATCGGCCTCTGTGACGCGAAGGCGGTGAATCTTCGCTTTGAGCATCGCGAGGTCCATGAATGGGCGCGGGTAGGGGTTGTGCGAAGAATCGTTGTCCGTCGGGCGTCAAGACCGGGGGACGTGAACGAAGGTGTTGTCGATCAGGCGCGTGTCGCCAAAGAAGACGGCCACGGCGGCCAAAATTTCCTGCCCGGGGGCGAGGTGCTCGACGGGCTGAAGTGTGTGGGCATCCACGACCTCGGCGTACTGCACGTCCGCGTCGGGGGCTGCCGCGAGCGCATTTTCCATCGCTCGAACAACCGATTGGGCCTCCTGTTCCCCCCTCTCAATCGCCTCCTCGGCGGCGGTGACGGCCTCGTAGAGCACCGTCGCCTGCTTCCGCTCGTTGGGGTCGAGATAGTCGTTGCGGGACGACCGCGCCAGGCCGTCCGGCTCCCGCACGGTCGGCACGCCCACGATCTCAATGTCGAAGAGGAGGTCCTCCACCATCCGCTGGAGAATGACGTACTGCTGCGCGTCTTTCGTTCCGAACACGCCAATGTCGGGTTTGCAGGCGTTGAACAGTTTTGTGACCACCGTGGTAACGCCCCGAAAGTGTCCCTCCCGGTGGGCGCCGCACAGGTGCTCGTCGAGCCGGTCCACCGACACCCACGCGAGCGGCCCCGGTAGCGCGGCATCATCGACGTACGGGTACATCTCCTCCACCGACGGGGCGAAGAGGGCGTCCACGCCGAGCGCCTCTAATTTCTCCCGGTCGCCCTCCAGGTCGCGCGGATAGGCGTCATAGTCCTCGCCGGGTCCGAACTGGGTGGGGTTGACGAAGACGGAGACGGTGACGTGGTCGGCCGCCTCCAGGGCGGTGCGGACGAGGGCGAGGTGGCCGTCGTGCAGGGCGCCAAGGGTGGGCACGAGCGCGAGTGACTGTCCGTCGGCCCGGGCCGCCTCGGCGTGGGTCTGCATCGCATCGACGGTGCGGATCCGTTCCATCGGGGGCTGGGACGGGTGCGACGAAGCTGTGACAGGATGCCGCCCGCAGCTACGGGAGCACGTGCTTCAAGTTCGACCGCACTCCCCGAACGAGTCTTGCCGAGCCGAGCATGGATTGCAAAAAATCGGCTGAGAACCGTGAGGCAGAGCTAATTGAGAATGGAGGATAGAAGATCCGAGGTCAAGCAGCTCCGAAACAGGACTACCCATATCTTTCAGCTCCGCAACCCAACGCTTTATCTGGAAGAACCCGTGGTCATCGATGAATCGCTCCGTGGGAGGCTGGAGGCGTTCGAGGAACACGATTTGAGCAAGTCGTGGTCGTGGTTCGTGCCGTCGAGCCGGGAGACAAGTGAGCAGGATTTCGAACTGCTAACCCGACAACTGCAAGATGCCGGTCCGTTTCGGCGGACGACAAAGCTGGCTCAAGAAGAGCCGTAGGCGCCCTGCCAGATGTCCGCAATGAAACCGGCCAACTCGTCCAGGGAGCTCTCGTCGCGCAGGTAGCCCTTGTGGGAGAGGGGGTTCCAGCTTTTGTACCATTTCCCAACATCCATCTCACGATCCTCGAGGTAGCCGTCCTCGGCCATCTCCTTGTAGCGCTCGGTGAGCCGACTGATCGGGTAGCCCAGCACGTCGTTTTCGTCGTAGATGTTGAGCCATTTCGGCTGGACCGCCGGGTATCGCTCCTCCAGTGCATTCCCGGGAAACCGGATGCGGGAAACCGGATGGACTTGTATTCGTCGCCGAATCGAAGACGCCAGATGGCGAGGGGGTTGCCGTAGGTCACGAACAGCGCCAGGGTCTCGCCGCGCTCCAGGGCCGTCTCCAGGTCCGCAAGCGCATCCTCGGACTCCCCAGCGCGAGTTCCCTCGTGCTGCATGTCGTAGAGGTAGTTGTGGGCCACCACCGACCCCACGCTGTGAGCGACCACGCAGAGAGGTGCCTCCGACCCAGCCTTCTCCGCCAGCGTTTCAAACGACTCGGCCATCGTTCGGTGAACCTCCATGTACAGCTCTTTGCGCCCCTCGCTCGGCTGGTAGGCCAGGGTGTCGCCGGCAACGTTGAAAATGAAGCGGCGAATCCCCAGGTGGCCCATGTCACCGGCGCTCGTGACGCGGTCCCAGACCTCTTCCTCGCGCTCACGGGGTAGATCGGCCCAGTACACCGGCTGGATCGAGAGGTCGGCGCGGGAGCGCGCCTCCTCCGGCAGATGGGTCGGAAACCGGTCCTGCAGGGTGCGGCTGATGTCTTCTGCAAAGTCCGGATCTTTGTACCCGGTGCCGTGGATGACGGCGACGGCAATGCTTTTTTGATCCATTGAGACTGTAGGAGTATAAACAAACGTGGGTACTGGAACTTGACGGCAAGCGCAACCGC
>PXSZ01000027.1:0-13087 GCA_003023105.1 Bacteroidetes bacterium QH_10_64_37 | reverse complement strand
CTTCATGACCCTTCTCCTCTACGTCCTGATCGCCGTCGTCGGCACAGCCGTCATCTGGAAAGGAAGCGGATGGCTCGAATCGTCCAGCGAGCGGCTGTCGGTGTACTACGAGCTGCCTCCAATCATTCAGGGAGCCGTCGTAATGGCCATCGGATCGAGCTTTCCGGAGCTGTCGACCGCGGTGTTTTCCACGCTCCTCCACGGCGAGTTTGAACTGGGCGTGGCCGCCATCGTGGGGTCGGCCCTGTTCAACGTGCTCATGGTGCCGGCCTTGGCGGGGCTCTGGGCCGACGACGTGCTGACCTCGAACCGGAATCTCGTGTACAAAGATGCGCAATTCTACCTCATCTCCGTGGCCGTGCTGCTTCTCGTCTTCTCGTTTGCCGTCATCTACAACCCCGTCGAGGGCGTCGCAGGGTCGCTGGCCGGCGAAGTGACGCGTCCGCTGGTCCTCATCCCGCTGGCCATGTACGGGCTGTACGTGTTCGTGCAGTACCAGGACACGATGGACTACGAGGCGGAGGTGCAGTCCACCGAGATCCGGCCCGGCCGCGAGTGGGCCGTGCTGCTGGGCGCGCTCGTGACCATCCTCGCGGGCGTAGAGGGCCTCGTCCGCGCCGCCGTTCGCTTCGGGGAGATCTTCGGGACGCCCAGCTTCCTCTGGGGCATCACCGTCGTGGCCGCAGGCACCTCTGTCCCCGATGCCTTCGTGAGCATTCAGGCGGCACGCAACGGCAACGCCATCACGAGCGTGGCCAACGTCTTGGGCAGCAACATCTTCGACCTGCTGGTGTGCATTCCGGCCGGAGTGCTCGTGGCCGGGACCGTGGCCATCAATTACTCCGTTGCGGCCCCCATGATGGCGGTGCTCACCCTGGCAACCCTCGTCGTGTTTTTGATGATGCGCACGGACCTGCTGGTCTCGCGGCGCGAAGCGTGGTCGCTCATCGTGCTGTACGCCGTGTTCGTTCTCTGGATGGGGGTCGAAACGTTCGGGGTGATCGACCTTGTCCCGAACCTCCCGCCGGGGACGTGAGAGGGGTAGGTGTGGAAGGAGCGGGAGAGCACATATCGATGCACTGTTTCTCGGGAGCGGCGGCTCGGGCCGACCGGTCGCCAGTCGAGAAGGTGCTTCTTCGCAAAGTGGATGAGCATGAAGTTGCCGCCGTCGGCCAGGCGATGACGGATGGGACGGGAACACGATATCACCGGGAAACACCGCTCCTGCTCTGAGGCCGTGACTGCCCGGCCGCGGGTTTTCGCCGTGGCCCGTCCAACGCCGACCTCCCGCGAGATGTGTCCCCGCCATCCCCTCCACAGCAGCGCAGCCCCAAACCGAGATCCGATCTGAGGACCCGCCAGGATTCTCGGTGCCGGACAGTCGGTACTACTCGGCAGAGTCGCTGCGCCCCGACCGGTCGTCAGGATCCCCTCCGCCAACCACGTCCGGAAGGAGCCCCACGGACCGCATGAGCCCCGCGAGGTCCCAGAGGTGCACCGCGTGGACAATCTGCCTGTTCTGAACGGTAAAGAGCCCGGTCCCACTCACGGACACCGGCTGATGGGTTGTGGGCAGGTTCAGAAAGGAGGCCTTATGCGTCGCCTCCATCGTCCAGTAGACGAACGCGACCGGGGGCTGCGTCACGCACTGCTCAATCGTGAACCCGGCGTCCGGGAAGGCGGTCAGTCCGGCGCGAATCTCGGCGCGAGCGTCGTCGCGGCCCACCGTCAGTGCGGAGCGCGTGGCGTCGACGCCGTGGTACGACGGATCGACGCACCGAGCGGCCTGGTCGACATCGTGGTCGTTTAGGGCGTCGAACAGGGCATGAACGGTGAGAACGGGAGCGGTGGACGACATTGGGAGACGCGGACTGTGCTCAGACTATGCAGCCCGCAAGGTATCGTCATCGGTGCCCGCCGTACAGGGCAGTCAGTGACCGCTTTGTGCTCACAAATGTAACGTTCCCGATACGCGATGCCGTCCGGAAGGGGACCGGTGCGTGGGAAATTGGTAAGCCCTTTCACCTCCCTTCTTCTCAGTCACGGAGACGTGCCCACCTCGTCGTCCCACAGGATCTCGGTCACTCGTTCCAACCCGCGATTGAGGTGCCGACGGAACGTGCTGAACGGGACCCCGAGCTGCTCGGCGGCCGTCTCTTGGGTCGGGGCGGGTTTGATGTAGGTGCGATGCACGGCATGGTAATACTTCTCGTCGCGGGGGTCCTCGGCCAGTCGCTCGGTCGTCTTTTCGACCAAGGCCTGCAGGGCCTCGATGCGCTCGGGCACGTCGGCGTCGGAGCCCACCTCGTTGGTGACGATTCGGGCGTACAGAAGGGGATTGTCCTGCAACTGATCGGGGCGGTGGAGCTGCTTGAACGCGTCGGTGAGCGCCTCCTCGAAGTCGTCCCGGCTGAGGACGATCACCCGATCCTCGGTCTCGGGCGTTGCCTCAGACGTCACCTCGAAGCCCCGCTCGGCCAGCCGATCCAGCCATTGCCCGGGCGGCCGCGCCCGCCAGTCGTGGCCGTAGAGGGCATAGGTGTGCGGTCCCACCTCCACGTCGTCGTCCGTCAGCCGCTCCATGTCCGCGTAGCCGAAGAGGCGGCCCCAGGTGTCGGGGTCGCGGCACACGAGCACCGTGAAGGCGAGGTCGGACGTGTGCAGGTAGTGGCGCACCTGCCGGATGAAGACGAGGCTCTGCACCGGCGAGACGTCCTGATAGGTGTCCGTCGCCATCCAAAAGCGAAACATCGACGCCCGCTCGCCGGGCCGCAGCGGCGCGTGGGCCTCGAGGTAGGTCCAGGCGCGCTCCGCCACAGGGTCGGCGGCCCGATCCGCCTCGGACGCCGCGTCGAGGGCCAGCGTGAGCATGAAGCCCACCGGCTCACCGTCGGGGGTCCGGTACACCCGAACGCCCTCGGGCTGACACTCGAACCAGTGCTCGGCGATCTGAGCGGACTTTTCTCCCTCGTGGGCCTCCACCACGTCGCGGAGCGCCGGCCAGTCGTCTTCGGTCGCTTCGTTTTCGAGGAGCCCGTGGGCCTCGCCCCACTGCGACCGGAGGCGGTCGAAAAACGGCTGGATGAGGGGGTGGTCGCGCAGCAGAAAAGTCAGGTCCGACAGGGCATTCGGCACCTGCCGGTCGGCAGCGTGCTTGAGGCGGTCGGTGTAGAACTGGCGGGCCCGCTCGTGCAGGGTGTCGTGGCGCTCCGAATGACGCCAGCGGAGGTCGGCCGCCAGCGCGTCGCGGGCCAAGTCGTGCAGCGTGAGCCCCCGCTCGCCCGGGGTGACGAAGGAGAGGCCCCGGAGCCACTCGAAGAGCTCGTGCACGTCGTCGCGGTCGAGCATCGCGCTCAAGACCGCCTCCGTGGCGTAGCGCACGAGGGACGCGGCCTCCAGCACCGCGCGGTGGTCCGGCCCGGGCACCTCTTGCAGGAATTTCTCCAGCAAGGTCCGCACCACGTCGGGCGCGTCCTCGGGGTCGAACGTGGGGTCCTCCCGCTGGTCCAGCAGATCTGCGACGAGCGACGTGGCGAGGGGATGCCCGTGGGTAAAATTCAGGATGGCCTCGTGCTCCGTGTCCGGCACGCCTCGGCGACGGAGAAGGGCGCTCCCGGCCTCTGCGTCGAAATTGCGCAGGGAGAGAGTGTCAACGAGCGCCTGCCAGCCCGGATCGGTCCGCCATTCGGCGGCGGGCTCATTGCGCCCGGCCAGGACGAGGAGTACGTGCCCGGGCAGGTCCGGCAGGAAATCGTTGCGCAGCCAGCCGTCGAGGGCCTCGACGGTCTCATAGGTGTCCACGAGAAGCACCGAGCGGTCGCCCTGAGCCGCCAGGGCCGAGAGGACCGACTCGTCCGCGTCGAGTCCCACGGCGCGCCGGAGCGCCCGCCGAAAGGCTTCGGGGGTGGGCTCTACGTCCCGAGCATCGACCGACGCCGCGGACACCTCCTGCTCGTGGCAGACCCGCTCGAAAGCCTGCAGCAGGGAGGTCTTGCCGACGCCCCCGGGCCCGAAGACGTGCAACACGTTTACTGAGAGCGGGTCGGTCGCGAGTACAGACCGAAAGCGCTCCAGCTCCTTTTGGCGCCCGACGAAGAGCTGGTTCCGGGCCTCCTGAAGTCGATCGGCGATGGACGGCATGGGAGAAACGGACAGTCGTAAGAGACCTGGAACGGAGTCCTTGGAAGACCTGGGATTCAGATGTGCTCGATCGTGCGCACTCGCATCAACCTTCAGCAGTGCGGACGGGTCCGAGGCACCCGGTGACGGGAACGTTACATTTGTGACCAAAAACTGAGCATCGTCTGGTCTTGTGACCGACCACTCCCGGCGGGTACCCTGGTGAGCGCATCGTCAGGAGAGGATTACGGCGACGGTCGCTACGACCACGCCCGACAGAGAACGACGGCGGCCCCTTGCCCGAAGTTCTCTCCTACACTGACGTTCGCCTCACTGTCGCATCAACCGACCTACCGCTATGTCTGACCCCACGCCGTCTCCCTCCTCAACTCAGACGTCAAGACGCAAATTTTTCCAGAAGGTCGGGGGCGCCGCCGGCCTTGCAGCCCTCACCGTCACCGGCTGTGACAGCAACGACGGGGGGATGTCGGGCCCCCAAACGGTGACGCTTGATTTCTCCGACGACTTCGGGGTGCTCAACTACGCCTACGCCCTGGAGCAGCTCGAAGCGGCGTTCTATGCAGAGGCGACCGCCAACTTCTACGGTGATCCGGAGTCGACGGAAGGCCAATACTTCCAAGATCTCGCCGCCCACGAAGGCATCCACCGCGACTTCCTCGCCCAGGCGATTCCGGCCCTGGGAGGCGAGTTGATTCCGAACCTCCAGGTCGACTTCAGTAGCATCGACTTCAGCAACCGGGACCAGGTGCTCTCCACCGCCAAGCTGCTCGAAGACACGGGCGTCTCGGCCTACAACGGCGCAGGCATCTACCTGCAGAACTCCGATCTCGTCACCGTGGCCGGAAAAATCGTCTCCGTCGAGGCCCGCCACGCCGCTTCCGTGCGTTCCCTGGTGAACCCGGGCTCGGCGGACTTTGCCGGCGACGACGTGGTGGACCCCCAGTCCGGGCTCGGCCTCGCCACGGCCCCGTCCGACGTGCTGGCCGCCGTGGCCGACACCGGACTCGTCACCACGCAACTGGAGGTTACCAACGTTGGCTAAGCGATCCTCCTTCTGCCTCCTTCCCGTTCCCTCAAGCACTCAGTCTCTCCATTGCCATGCGTTTGCTCGATTTCCTTTCGCTCGACACCGACGACACGATCTCACGCCGAGAAGCCCTCGATCAACTTGGGTCCGCCGGGCTCAGTCTGGCCGCCGCGTCGATGCCGCTGGCCCTTCTCGGGCGCTCGAATCGGACCTTTGCCCAGTCGATGGCCGACCCGATCGACATCCTCAACTACGCGCTGACCCTCGAATACCTGGAGGACTCGTACTACCGGCAGGGCCTCAACGCCAGCAATCTGATCCCCAACGAGGCCCAAACGATCTACCAGCAGGTCTCAAAGCACGAAAGTGCGCACGTGACCACGTTGACCAGCACGATCGAGGACCTTGGAGGGGATCCGGTCTCGTTTTCCGACGAGGACTTCGACTTCACCGCCGGGGGAAACTTCGACCCGTTCAATGACTACCCCACGTTCTTGCTCCTCTCCCAGGCATTCGAGGACACGGGCGTCCGCGCCTACAAGGGCCAGGCCCCGAAGATTACCGGGAACGACCTCCTGACGCCGGCCCTCCAGATCCACTCGGTGGAGGCCCGCCACGCCGCCGAGGTCCGCCGCCTCCGCGCCGCGACGCAGGGCGCCTCCCTCCAGCCGTGGATCACCAAGGCCATGAACGGAAACTCACCCGCTGCGGTGTACGCGGGCGAGGATGCCACGACGCAGGCCGGTATCGACTTGACAACGCTCGGCGACTACTCCGTGGCCGAAATCACGGAAGCCTACGACGAGCCGCTCTCGATGGAGGCCGTGGCCGGAGAAAACGGAATCGCCGCCCCATTCTTTGCCTAACGGGTTCGCCCCTCCTTCCCGAGAAACAGTACATTGGGCACTTCTCGGCCGCCGAGACCGACGCGAACGGACACCGACGGAACGGGCCCCAATCAGCCCCAGGTTTGGATTTTTCGACCGGGCCACGTACGAGGCGCTCCAGGCCCTCGGGTACGACCAGATCCCCACTCGTGCGCTCAACTACATTTGGGCCAGTCGGGTGGAGAAGGGCACCGTTCTCCAAATTCCCTTCACCGACTGGGTGCAGATGGTGGCCGTCGAGAGCGGATCGACGGACGTGGGGACGTGGGTGACGGAGCAACGCAACATCCGAAAGGACTACCGCCAAGCGTTCGGGGAAGAGCCGCCGCCGATCAACGGCCTTGCCATCATGACCGACACGGACAACACCGGCGAGTCGGCCACGGCCTATTACGGGAACATCGTGGCCCGGTCCCGGGCGGAAGTTCAAGCAGAGGTGTCCGAGCCCGACCTGTCAAACTGACCGGTCTGGACGGACGACGACCGACCGAGAATACCGTCTGTCCTTCGGCCGCGGCCCGCCGTCCGCAGGCCGCTGTCATCGCCTTACTTCACGTGCATCGTGCCCTGCATTGTGGCCCAGTGGCCCGGGTAGGTGCACACGTAGCCGTAATCGCCGGGCTCGGAGGGGGTCGTAAAGGTGACTGAGACGGTTTCGCCAGGCTTCGCGATCGACGTGTGGGCCAGAATCGTGTCGTCCATGTCCGCAGGCACGTATTCCGCGTTCGAGCCTGCCTGCACGCCGGCCTGCCCAACGCGCTTGAAAACCTCCTGCGAGGGGGGCTCGTTGAGCAGCACCACGTTGTGCTGCATCGACGGGCTGGTAGCGGTGTTTTCGAAGACGAGCTTCACTTCGGTGTCCGCCGGGACGGTGAACTCCGTCTCCTTGTAACTCATCTGGTTGCCCTGCGCGTGGAGCGTGACGGTCTCGGAGGCGCCACCGCCCCCGGCCGATTGACCCTGACTCGCGCTGGCGGACGACGAGGCACTCTCCCCGTCGGCAGAGCCCCCGCACGCGGTAAGCACCGAACCGGCGCCAAGGCCCGCGAGGCCAAAAAGACTCAGGCGTTGCAGAAAGTTGCGACGAGAGACATCATTTTGTTCATTGGCCATGATGGTACGGAAAATCGATTCTACGTACGGTCGAAAGCTACTGGAATCTACAGGGTTGAAGCCTTAGGAAAGCTCCCTGGTCCGGGCCACAATAAAGGCCCCGCGAAAAGTGCTTTACTGGACGACGAAGACCCTGGACACGGGCCGCCTGGCCGGTCGTTCAATACCCTCGGGAGCGGCCGAGCGCCGGTGGACCTCCGGACTGTCCGTGCAGTCCCTGACACTCGTCCCTGGCACTCGAAGGGCCAAGACTACGCTTCGTTGCCCCCCCGTCCCTTGAACGTGTGCACGCGCCCAAAGAGGTCGTGCGGTCCCCAGATGCCGCTGCGCAGGCATTCGAGCTGCACGATCTGGCTGTGGTCTACAAAGAGATTCACCTCCGGCCCGTAGTTCTGGATGTACCAGGGAAAAACGTGTGGATCAGCGGCTTCGAACATGAGGTTCTCCAGCCCGAGCTCGTCGATGAACTGGGCCGGCACCTCCGTGCGCATCTCCGGCACGTTCTCGGTGATGCCCTCGCTCTCCATCATGATCTGGTAGGCCCCGGCGTCGAGGAACTGCTTGGCGCGAGCGATGGCCTGCGAGGGGTCCTGCTGGCCGATCTGCTCCAGCTCTTCGGTCGTGGTGGCCCCGCCGCCGGCCCCGTGCTGGATGCCCACCTCCGGCTTGGCCTTCAGGCCCGCGTCCTGCACGGCCTCAATGAGCCGCAGCCAGTCGTCGGTCGACAGCGTGATGAAGCCTGCGGAGATCTCGATGATGTCGAAGCCGAGGCGGGCGCACTCGTCGATGTACTGGGAAACCGCGTCGGGGCCCTGCGAGAGGACGTGCTCCATGAAGCCGCCCGTGGAGACGAGCACGTCGTGGTCGTGGGCACGGTCGAGCAGCCCCTGCACTTCCTCCTCCGGCATCAGGCTGAACGAGCCGCCCGCAAACTTGAGGTTGTCGACGTAGTGCCCCATAGTGGAGAGCACGTCGTCGAGGTAGTTGGGACCCATGACGCTGTAGTAGGGCCCGCGGATTTCGGTGACGCCCACGTCGCGGGGCTTCTCGCCGCGGTCGTTGGTGTCGAGAAATTGAAAGGCGCGTCGGGGGTCGCCGGTGACATTTTTCGTTGGCATCGTTGGTTGTGGATTGTTGGTTGTGGGTGAAACTCGTGACCCCGATCAATCTTCGCAGTCTCGGTTCGACTGCAGCCTGCTTCAAGGGGCCGGGCTGGTAAAGATCCCGCCACACGCGCTAACTGGGGCGTGCCCCCTGCGTGCTGGGCACCTCCACGCGGGCCAGCAGATCGAAGAGTTCGCCGGTCGGGAGGGTCTCCAGATCCTTGACGGCATCGGTGATGTCTTCGCGCAGGGCACCGTCGGTATGCGGCTCGGCTAGACGGACAAACTTCTCCGACACGGTGTCCCAGCTCATCGGGCGCGTGTGGAAGCCTTCGTAGTCTTCCTTGTGCGTCTCGTAGACCGTGCCGTCGGCGTGGATGCGCACGTCGCACACCATGTGGTCGGGGAAGCGGTCGCTGTACTCAGGGATTTCCTGCACGCGCACCTTCCGGAGCAGCGACTGCACGTCGTCTGCCTCGATGCGAGACAGCTCGTACTGCGCGGGCAGCACGTGATCGTCGAGCAGGGCCGCAGCGGTCATGTAGTGGAGGCTGTGGTCGGCCTCCTCCTTGCGGCGCACGAGGGTCTTGTCGCCCTCCTCCCCACCGCCGATGATGTCGAAGGCCACATCGAACGTGTCCACTTCAATCTGCTCGATGGTGGAGGGGTCGATCCCGTGCTCGCGCTTCAGCTCCAGCGCCCCCTCCAGGGTGGCCTGCGAGTGGATCTCGGCGTTGTACTTCTTAATGATCGTGTCGGTGACCCGCTCCAGGTCTTCCGCGCTCCAGTCGAGCTCAAACTCGCCCGTGATGGAATGCATGAAGCCCTTGTTGCCCTCAAAGACCTCGGGCGGACCGGTGATGCCGCGCCTTGCAAGAAACGCGGAGTGGGTGGCCGTAAAACCGGTCTCGGGATACGCAAGGCCTTTCCAGTGCGAGATCTCGCCCGTGCGCGTCACGCGGAGGGCGTTGTGGGCCGTGCCGCTGATGGCGATGGCATTGGCCGTCTGCTCCGGATCGAGGGCGAGCGCCTTGGCCGCCCCGGCCGCAGCGGCGTACTGGCCCTGCACTGTTGTAGAGGGCCGCCCGGTCGGGCGCCGTCCGCCCGCCCCCAATGAGCGTGGCCTGCTCGGTGCCGCCGAAATCGGCCAGGTGCTTCTGAAGGGCCCGGATCGGCTCACCGTCGAGGGCACCGATGGCACACCCCAGGGAATCGAGCACTCGGATCTTTAATTGCTGAGCAGCGTCATCGGAGAGATCCTCGTAGGAGGCGGACTGGACAAAGTCGGCGAGCTGGTCGACGATCGGCATGACGAAACGTGAGATTGAGGAGGAGAATGTTCACGATCGCGCTCCGGCAACGCCCGCCCCGAATCGTTCAATGAAAATGGGAAAGCTAATACTCAGCCGATATTAAAGAGTTTAAGGTCTGAAACTATTTTGCGGGGATTCAGCGTCTCTTGGCTCGAACTCCATTCGGCCTTCGCAAACCGCAGGTGGGCGCTCGATGAACGAGAATGCAAGGCGGTTCATTCAGGCGCCGGACAGACGGCCTCTATGACCATCATCCCCCATACCAGGTCGAACCGGTACCGGAACTGATCACGGACCCCGAGCCCGGCAGACTTCAGAAGGGACGTCACCTCGTCGACGGTATAGCAGTCGTGATGGGCAGGATCGAGGCGGCGGAGGACGACGTCCATCACGCGGCACGTCCAGAAGTCGCGGCACCAGTCGAGAACAACAAACCGCCCGTCGGGACGGAGCACTCGCGCCACTTCTCCTACGACAACGGATGGATGCGTGAAGTAGTGGAACGTGCTTGCACAAACGACGACATCGAACGCATCCTCGTCAAATGGCAGGTTGTGAGCATCGGCGCGCTCAAACTGAACGGCTGCCTCTCCATCGAGCTTCTTCCGGGCCCGATCGACCATGTTTGATGACAGATCGACGCCGACGATCTCGACGTCGGGCACCGCTTGCACGACGCGCCGGGACAACGCTCCCGTTCCACACGCCAGGTCGAGCATCCGCTCTCCCGCCTCTACGTTCGCAACCTGCTGAGCCACCGGGAGCGTCTTGTTGACGTAGCGACGCCAGAACACGTCATAGACCCCGGCCCATTGATCATACTGGGCAGCCACCGATGTCTCCTGGCGTGTTTCGGATCCAGCTCCGTTGGTCATGGAAGTGAGGCCCAATCAGCAGAGTGCCCGTGATCAACAAAAGTTCCTCCTCCGGAATGAGTTCTCGAACGCCCGGACCAACGACCGATGATCCGCACTGGAAAAGGAGCCCTTATGAGCGTTGAGGAGATGTTGGCGCACGGCGCAGTATCTTCGTATATTATCGCTCACGGGAAAGCCTGCAGGGTTGAGGATTGGGGGCAAGACACCACCAATCCACAACATTCTGCGAGCTTTTCCTGTGTCTGAGCAGAAATACTAAAGGGTCCGGTAGACAGCAGAAATTCAGCGCGCCCTAGCGGAGGACGGACGCGTCCTGGCATTTTTGTGGTGCTCCGACTATTTTTGTGAAAAGAAGAGCACCCATCTTCGCTCTTCCTCGTCCACAACAGTTTGCCATGCGACGAGTTACGCCTCTCGTTCTGCTGCTTCTTGCGTTCGCACTTCTTTCTGTGTCCGAGGCTCCCGCCCAGGATCGCCGCGCAGACGACGCCACGGCGTTCGTGGGCGTCAACGTGCTCCCCATGACCGCCGGCGGCGAGCCCGTCCTGGAAGACCGGACGGTCGTGGTGCGCGGGGGAGAGATCGCCACGGTGGGGCCGGCCTCCGAGGTGACGGTGCCCGACCCGGCGCGCCGGATCGACGGCGACGGGCGCTACTTGCTGCCGGGCCTCGCGGAGATGCACGGCCACGTGCCGTCGCCGGAGGATCAGCCTCAGTATACCAAAAACGTTCTGATGCTGTACCTGGCAAACGGCGTCACGACTGTGCGCGGCATGCTCGGCCAGTCGGGGCAGCTCCAGCTTCGTGAACGGGCAAACAGCGGCGAGATTCGGTCGCCCACCCTGTACCTGGCCGGGCCGCCGTTTACGGGCGGCAGCGTCGAGTCGCCGGACGACGCCCGCCAGATGGTTCGTCGCCAGCACAACGCGGGGTGGGACTTCCTGAAGGTGCTGGAAGGGATGACGCGGGCGGAGTACGACGCGATGGCAGAGGTGGCGCAGGAGGTCGGCATTCCGTTCGTCGGGCACGTGCCGAACGACGTGGGCCTGATGCGCACGTTGGAGGCCGAGCAGCAGACCATCGACCACCTCGACGGCTACGTCCCCTTCGTGCGCGGGAGTGATTCGTCGCTGAGCGAGGAGCGGCTGCGCCGGGCCGTGCGCAAGACACGGGAGACCAACACCTGGATGGTGCCCACGATGGCGGTTTGGGAAACGCTTCAAGGAGCCGTCCCGCTCGACACGCTCACGGACTACCCCGAGCTCAAGTACCTGCCGCCGGATCAGGTGCGCCAGTGGACGGCCTCGCACCGGAAGCGGCGCCGGGCGTCGGACTTTGACGAGGCGGAGACCCAGCGCCTCATCCAGAACCGCACGCGCATCCTCCGCGCTCTTCACGAGGGCAAGGCGCCCATCGTCTTTGGCACCGACTCGCCGCAGCAGTTCAGCGTACCGGGCTTCTCAATTCACCGCGAGGTTAAGCGCCTAAAGCGCGCCGGCCTGACGCCCTACGAGATCCTGGTGACGGCCACCCGAAACGTCGGCCAGTACCTCGAGGACAAAGACGACTTCGGCACCGTGGAGGAAGGGGCGCGGGCGGACCTGATCTTGCTGGAGGAAAATCCGCTGGAGGATCTGTCTCGCCTCACGGCACGCGCCGGTGTGATGACGCGCGGCCGGTGGCTCTCCGACGATGCGATCCAGCAACGGCTCCAGAAGATCGCGGCGTCGTACCAGTGACGCGCTCTGCACCCGCCACCGCGCTGCGGGACGAGTCGTCACCCGAAGAGTCCCTCTCCACTATTCGGGAGCGTTCACAGGCTCGGCTCCCGTTTTTATCCCTCCCTCCGGGTCTGCCTCTCTATTAACCAATTCCTTCTCCCCCCATGAGCGTCCAAGAGATGATCTCCACCCACGCCGATGGCCTCGCCATCGATCAGAGCGCCCTTACCGAGTGTATCGAGGCGTGCTTTGAGTGTGCTCAGGCGTGTACGGCCTGCGCCGACGCCTGCCTCGCCGAGGACATGGTAGCGGACCTACGCCACTGCATCCGCACGGACCTCGACTGTGCCGACATCTGTGAGACGACCGGCAAGGTGTTGAGCCGACAGACGCAGCCAAGCCTCGAACTGGTTCGTGCGCAGGTGCAGGCGTGCCGGACGGCCTGCCGGGCGTGCGGCGAGGAGTGCCGCAGCCACGCCGACATGCACGAGCACTGCCGAGTGTGCGGCGAGGCGTGCCGCAATTGCGAAGAGGCGTGCGACCGCCTTCTCAGCGCACTCGAAGATGCTACAGCTACGGCCTGATCGCGGAGCGGCCCCGTGCCAAGCCGCAGTTCTGAGTAGACGTTACCTTGGCTCAGCAGCCCACAATACCCGTAGGCACCCCTCCTTGCTTCAAGCGTGATCCTCTCTACCTACGCGCTCGTCGGTCTGGTGGGTCTCGTTGTGCTGGGCGGGGTGCTACTGGCGGCGGCGCTCTGGCATCCGCCGGTGGAAGAGATCGAAGCGCCGGACTCGTGGAAGAACTACCGCTTCGGCTTTGCCGTCGTCTCGCTGATCTTTGTGGCCTTCGACATGGAGATGATCTTCATGTACCCGTGGGCGGTGGTCTTCGCCAAGACGGGG
>PXSZ01000026.1:720-11734 GCA_003023105.1 Bacteroidetes bacterium QH_10_64_37 | reverse complement strand
GCCCTTCTGGTGAACCCCCCGGCGCCCCAGACCGCCGACCTTCTCTGCGGGACCGGGATCGATGCCGTCGACCGTCTGGGCAAGGCCGCCGACACGGTGGAGTACCGAACGGTCTGGACCGCCGTTCTGGGATACGATTTCGAGATCGACGTGCCCTACTACGCGCTGGTCAATGCCGACAAGGAGCACAAGGTCGGCTGGATCGGACGTGAGGAGTGCAAGCCCGGACACGTGCCGGATGGGGAATCGATCCTCGTCGTGCAGGCGAGCCCCGACTGGTCGATCGAACGGTACGACCGCTCTCCCGAGCAAAACGTCGCCGACCTCGCGCGCCACGCCGCGGCGATCATAGGCGACCAGCGCCTGGCTGATCCCGACTGGGCCGACCACCAGGGATGGCGCTACGCGCTGCCCGACGAGGACGTTCAGGACGAGGCGGTGCGGGCCGCCGCCCGCGACGGAGGGTACGTGACGGGCGACTGGGGGGCCGGCGACGCGCGGCTGCACGCCGCGGTCCGGAACGGACTGGAGCCCCCGCTTGTCCCGACGGAGCAGCCGGGGGGCGCTCCGTGGAGGCACTGAACGCCTCCGGACGCGGGTCGTACCAACGGCATTGCTTTTCGCTTCCTTCATACCACCCGTTCTATCATGGACACCAATGTTTATACCTATGAGGGCGATGAGGTTACCGTCACCTGGGACCGGAGCGCTACATCCACGCCCAGGCCTGCGTGGACAGGCTGCCGCTGCGGCCGCTCCGGCAACAAGCCGCTCTGCGACGGAAGTCACGACGAGGGTTTCGAGGACGAAGGCTACATTGCGGTTGACCGCCTCTCCACGCCCGACGACGCCGAAGACGACGGCCCGCTCCGCATTCGGGCTACGGAGGACGGGCCGTTCGTGGTCGAGGGGCCTGTCACGATTGAGGCCACCGATGAGGAGACCGTCGCGGGACACCAGGGCGCGCTCTGCCGCTGCGGGGCCTCCGAGAGCAAGCCCTTCTGTGACGGGAGCCACAGTGAAGTCGGATTCGAGGCCGATTGACTGGTGCCCGATCGATTTCGCTGTCTCCTAGGGAGACCGTCTGGCGCGAACCGGATTGGGGGCGCGAAGGCGTAAAAGGATAGAGCGTGGGTGCGTGGGGATCTCAGCATCCCACCCCTCTCATACTCCCGTTCCCCCACTCGCCCTTTCACCCTCTCTCCCACGCCCTCTACTCCCACGCTCCCTCTTCCACACGCAAACACGCCCAAACGTAAACATGGCTTCCTCGAAAAAGGCAATCTACGCCGCCATTCTCGGCAACTTTGCCATCGCCGTTACCAAGTTTCTCGGCGCCGCCGTAAGCGGAAGCTCCGCCATGCTGGCCGAGGGCATCCACTCGCTCGTCGACACCGGCAACGGAGGGCTGCTTCTCTTCGGCATCCGCCGCAGCAAGCGCCCCCCGGACGAGCAGCACCCCTACGGCTACGGCAAGTCGCTCTACTTCTACACGCTCGTCGTTGCGGTCCTCATCTTCGGGCTCGGGGGCGGCATCTCGCTCTACGAAGGCATCCTCCACACGCTCGATCCTGGACACGTGGGACCGGGCACCGCCACGATCCTCGGCGTCACGATTGGCGGCCTCACCCTCAACACGATCGTGCTCGGGGCGGCCATTGTGTTCGAGGGCTTCGCCCTGCGGACGGCGATTCAGGAGTTCAACAAGCAGCGCGGGGACACGCCGTTCTTCGAGGCCATCGTGACGAGCAAAGACCCGACGACCTTTACCGTCGTGTTCGAGGACACCGCCGCCATCTCGGGCCTCGTCGTGGCTCTCGTTGGCGTACATCTTGCGTCTGCGCTGCGCATGCCCGTGATCGACGGAATCGCGTCGATGGTGATCGGGCTGATCCTCTGCGGCGTGGCTCTCTTTCTCATCTGGGAGAGCAAGAAGCTCCTCATCGGTGAGGCCGCCACGCCGGACGTCCGCGAACAGGTCCGCCACCTGGCCCGCAACGATGCCGACGTCGATGCCGTGCACCGACTCCTTACGATGCACATGGGACCCCACTCGCTGCTCCTGACCATGGACCTGACGTTCCGCGAGGATCTCGACGCCGAAGACGTGGAAAAGGCCATCGACCGGCTGGAAAAAGCGATTCGTCGGCAACACCCGACCGTGCAGTACATCTTTATCGAGGCGCATGCCATCGCGAGGGCCGGAACGTGATCCCCCGTTCCCGCGCTCCTCTTCTCCAGACTCCCACAAATCGGACGGGACGAGGCGCACTCCCCTCAGACCGAATCCGCCGTTTGCTGCCGATGCCTGTTGACGAAGTCCCGTAAATTCAGTATTCATCATCTACCGGTGGCCGGGTGTCCGATAAAGGCCGAGTCGTTGATCGGGCATTCTCGCAGTGCAGTCCTGCGTGCAGTATCTTTTCACTCCTGCTCTTTGTTCGCCATGCAGATGTCCTTCCCTCGCGCCCTCACGACCGGACTTTGCGCGGGCCTCGTGCTGTTGGTCCTTGCCGGTTGTGGGACGATGTTCTCGTCCGCCCCGGAGCCCAAACGGGTCCCCACGGATACGATCCTGGTGGCGGATAAAGACACCACCGCCCTCGACCCGGAGGTCGCCCGTCTCTACGTTCTGCAATCAGAGCTCCTCGCCGCAGAGGACAGCACACGCCGGGCCCAAATTCTCAGCCAGGCCATGGCAGAGCTGGCCGCGCTGCTCCGCGCTCAGCCGAAGGCCCTCGAACGGGGAGCCGTGCGGTCGGTCTACGGGAGTCTGACCGCTGAGTACCGGCGCTTTCACGGGTATCCCAGCGACCCCGACTCGACCCTTATGGCTCGGGGACGGATCTTCTCCGTCCGCGCTCGCCTGTTTGCCTCGCTCGAAGATGTCGAAACCCCCCTCTTGAAGGTGAAGCCCGCCCAGCCGGAGGCCGAAGTGGAAGGGGCCGAAATTCCGATGACCTCGAACCGGCTGGTGAAGAAGAGCACGACCTTTCTCAAAGAAAACCCCAGCCAGCACGTCAACCACTGGCTCAAGCGCGTGCAGGTGTACGGGCCGATGATCGAGCACGTCCTGGCGGAGGAAAACGTGCCGCAGGAGCTCAAGTACCTCGCCATGATCGAGAGCGGCCTCACCCTCAACGCTCGAAGTTGGGCCGGGGCCGTGGGCATGTGGCAGTTTATGCCGCCCACCGCCCGGCGCTACGGGCTCACCATCAACGCGTGGGTCGACGAGCGGCGTGACCCCGAAAAGGCCACGCGGGCCGCCGCCCGCTACCTGAGCGACCTGTACGACGAGTTCGGCGCCTGGCACCTGGCCTTGGCGGGCTTCAACTGTGGGGGGGGCTGTGTGCGAGAGGCCCTGCGCCGGAGCGACGCCGAAGACCCGTCGTACTGGGACGTCCACGAGTACCTGCCCCGCGAGACGCAGGGCTACGTGCCCATGTTCATCGCCGCGGCCCGGATTATGGAGAACCCGCAGGCGTTCGACCTCAACGCACCCGAGCCGGCCTCGCCGCTCGCCTACGACTACGTGCCCGTCCACGGGAGCCGACTGTCGCTCAGCACCGTAGCGCGGCTCGCCGACACCACGCGCAGTGCCATGGAGACGCTGAACCCCGAGCTGCGCCGAGCCCGCGTGCCGCCCTCGAAGGAGCGGTACTACCTGCGCATTCCGCTGGGCAGCTACCCGCGCTTTGCGTGGAACTATGCCGAGCTGCCGGACGAAAAGAAGCGGCCGGCCACCACGTACGCCGTCCGCCGGGGCGACACGCTCTCCGAGATTGCCGTCCGGTTCGGCACCTCGACCGACGTCCTGCAGCGCCTCAACGGGATCGAGGGCTCCATCATTCGACCGGGTGACCGGCTGGTAGTGCCCGTGCAGGAGTACCAGAGCGCCCTTACCGCCACCGAGAAGCAACGGCCAATGCGGGTTCAGTACGACACCCCCACCCCCGCGCGTCCTCTTGACGCGATTGAAACGGCGCGCGCGGCCGCGCCCTCTTCTTCCTCCTCCGACACAGAGACCGTCACTGCAGAGGCCTCCTCTTCATCGGCCGCCGACTCCACACCGAGCGCACCCCGCACCTACCAGGTCACTCGGGGCGACACCCTCGTCGAGATTGCCCATCGGTTTGACGTAACGGTCCAGGAGCTCCAGGCGTGGAACGACCTGAACGGCACGCGCCTGTACCCGGGCCAGCGCCTCCAGATTCGGGACTGATGTGTTTTGCGTTCCAGGTTAAACATTGGAAGGTTATGGAGTGAGTGGCGCTCTGGAAGGGGACTGCGCTCCATCCTGCATGCCCGGGCCCACTTGAGCGCTTACGCCGCCTCGCGGGCCGCTGCCACGTCGTGCGAAGAAGAGTCCTCCGGAGCAGGGGCCGCCGGGCCGTCCATTTGCACGAGCGCTACGCCCACCAGCGTCACGGCTCCCCCGATCAAAGCCGTCGCGCGAGGCACCTCGCCGCGCCACGCCCACGCCGCAGGGAGTGCCACGAGCGGCACGAGGTAGAGCAGGCTCGTGGTCTGGGCCACAGGCAGCCGCGCCAGCACGTAGGCGTACGTCACGTAGGCGAGCGCTCCCGGCAGAACGCCGATGTAAGCCACTGCCAGCGTCGCATCCCACGGCGCGGCACGGATCTGCTCCGGCAACGCCGCTCCCCATGCCACGCCCAACAACAGCGTTCCCGCCCACATCGCGTAGCTGGTCAGTTCCAGGGCCGAGTAGCGGTCCAGGTATGCCTTCTGGAGCGTGAAGTAGCCGGCGCCCGACACCGCCCCCAGCAACACCAGTAGCGCCCCGGGATCCAGCCGAATGCTCCCGGCCTCCCCCATGGCGATCAGTGCGGCCCCGCCGAGGCTGACGAGAGTGCCCGCCCACCCCCAGCGCGAGAGTCGCTCGCCGAGGAACCCCACCGCCATGAGCGTAGCGAAGACCGGCGCGGTCTCGACGAGAAAGCTGGCCGATCCCGCCGTCACCGTCACCTGACCGTAGTTGAGCGCGCTGTGGTACACGGCAAAGCCCAGCACCCCGAGCGCCCCGATGCCCGGAAGATCGCGCCAACGGGGAGCACGAATGGACCCGATCAGCGCAATCACACCCATCGTCGCCGAAGCAAACAGATACCGGAGAAGGGCCAACTGGCCGGGACCGTAGGCGTCCAGGCCCGCCTCAATGCCGGGAAAGGCCGAGCCCCAGAGAACGACCGTAAAAATAGCGGCAGCAGCAGCTTTCAGGGCGTCAGACATGCGCGTTTAGAGAATGGAATGACGGGATCACGCTCCGCCAACATGAAACCCCTCTATACGAAGGCAGTTTCTGACTCTCACAATCGATTTCATTAAATTATCCCCGGCAGTCAAAAGTATCGCAACCAGAATGCCATTTGTGCTTTAAACTCGAAATGGATGATTCGGCCTCCCAAAATCTTGACTCTTTGGACTGGTCGATCCTGCGTGAGCTTCAGGACAACGCCCGTCTCACCTACGCCGAAATTGGGCGCCGGGTGGGGCTGTCGGCTCCGGCCGTCACCGAACGCGTGAAGAGCCTGGAGGAGAGCGGCGTCATCGCCGGGTACACGACCCGCGTCCGCCCGGAACAGGTGGGACTGCCCGTTTCGGCCTTCATCCGCATCCGTTTTCACGGGGCCGGCCTCGATGCCTTTTTCGAGGATGTGCGCTCGCACGAGGCCGTCAGCGAATGCCATCGGGTCACGGGCAGCGACGACGTGATTCTGCGCGTCCGGGCCGCGTCGGTGGACCGCCTGGAAGACCACCTCGACGCCTTTCTTGACTACGGGGAAATTACGACGTCCATTGTGCTGTCCTCCGCCGTCGAGCAGCGTCCGATCCAGGAGCCGGGCTCCCCGCAAGATTCGGGGTGAAGATGGATGTCTCTCCATTCCCGTTCCGCCACGGCCTGTGGTGCGTCGCTCCAGTTGTAGCTACGCTGGTCGGAGACCGCCACGCGGCAGCTCGCCTCGGTGAGGGCCGGGATCTGGTGACGCCACCCGTACCAGAGCTCGGGGAAGCCGTGGAGGAGCACGACGAGGCGGCCGTCGTCGGGGCCTGCCGTCCGCACATGCAAATTCACGCTCGTCCTCGTACCCGGTGGCGGTCGAGTGGAACGGAAATCCGATTAGCGGGGTCGAGGGGCATCTTGGCGCGTCGCTACAGTGAGCTTCTCCGGAACGGTCAGTCGGCCATGGGGCTTGCGTCCGGGTCGTACACCTCTTCTTGGTGGCGCTCCTTCAGGCGCTGATAGGCCGGGTCGTCCGTGAGGGCCTGCCACGCGTCGCGAAAGACAACGGCCGCCGCGCGCTTTTCGGCGTCGGCCCACTGCTGCGGGTCTCGCTCACTGCCGTCGTCCGCATACTTCTGTCCGCCCGGATACTTGGCGTACCGCATGGCTCGGGTGAAGCCCATCCGCAGGTACTTGCGCACCATGTCCATCCCCACGAAGTCTTCCCGAGTTCGTCCTTGTAGGGCTGCACCTTGAAGACGCCCTGCTCGCCGGACCGGTACCGGTATGCCTCCGGGTGGGTCCGAAAGTCGAGGTCGTACTCGGCAGACATGACGTAGAGCCGTTCAGCAGGGGCGTCGAGAGCGCGTCAGCGGGACTATTCTGCGGAGGCCGATCCGGCCGAATTCTCCACCGCCTGCGGCTTCGCCCGCTCGGCAGAGAGACGCGACCAGACGCGCTCGGCGAAGTCGTGGAAGGGATCCTTCTGGTGGAGCCAGCCGAAGTGGAGGGCGTACGGGGTTAGTTCCATGTACTCTCCCATTCCCGGAAAGAATTCGGCGGCGCCCAGAAGGGCTTCTCGCAATGTGGCGTTGGGAATGCCCCGTAGGCTGTACACGAAGGAATTGGTGTAGAGGCGGTACGAGACCTCCCGGAAATCCGGATCGTGGTCGGTCAGGCTATCGATGTAGTCGAGCTGGGGACTGTTGCGGCCCTGGAGCCACGGAAAGACGTGCAGGTTGAGCTTACTCATGGCCAGGGCCAGGCTCCACTCACAGGTTTCCTCGCTACGCCCCTCGTCGAGCCGACTCCGGAAGTGGGTCTCATCCGATCGTTCGAGAAATGCCGCCGCGGCGTCGCCAACCTCCCGGGTACAGGTTTCGTCCTGCGCGTAAATCATGCCGGCCTGCACGCGGGGCAGGTGAGTAAGTCCCATGTGCCGGAGGGTGTGCCGCCGTCGCCCCAGCACCACGTCGATGACCACCCCCAGCCCTTTGGGACCGCCAAAGAAATGGTCGGCGTTTTGCAGGCCCGTGACGGTGAAGGGGAAGGCCGCGAACTGTTGCCAGAGCGGATTCGGATCGCGACACCACAGCATGTCGGCGTCCACAAACAAGGACCGGTCGAAGGCCTTGAACCGGTGGAGATGATGCTTGAATCCGACGATCGACCGGTGCTCCGGGGGCAGGTCGCCGAGCACCTCGAAGAGTTCGTCCAGCCCCCGACGCTCCAGCAGGCCCCGGTGGTGCTCCGGGCAAAAGAGGGCCACGGGCCGGTCCGGATCGTACCGACGAAGCGTGTGCGCCGAGGCCACGGCGTGCTTCACGTATCGGTCGGGGCCGTAGCTGTGAAGGACGTAGCCTTCGCGGGGGGGAGACATGGTGAGGGAGGACGGATCACTGAATTTGCCGTGTTCTTCAAGCCGAACGTCCTCCGATTGGTCCATGCCATTCGACCCGCGTCCTATCGAGGGGGGAGCAGTCTGATGTCGTCGATGTCGACCTTGGAGGTGTCCTTGGTCGAATCTGAGTCCCCGGAAATAGTAATCGATACGGGGCGGTCGGGGGGCTCTCCACCAAACACCTGCCGATAGTCGTTGACGACGTTCCGCTGAACAGTCTGCCACTCTCCCTGGGGGGGCTCCACGGCCGAATCGACGACGATCACCTTCAGCGGCCCAAAGGACACGATGGTTCCCACAGGGAGCGACGAGCTGTAGGTGTACTTGATGCTCTTGGGCCGCCCGAGCCAGTCTTGTCCAAACGTCACGTACACGGCTCCGCCCGTGTCGTTTTTGCCCTTCTCGCTCGCCTCCTCTGGCAGCTCCAGCGCACGCCATCGCCACGCCAGTCGAGGATGGGTTTTCAGACGCCACTCGAACTCCTCCCCGTTGCGCAGAGAGAAGCGAATGTACTCCCCCTCCGTGTAGAGACGTGCAAACCGATCCCCGCTCTGCTCGACCACTGCGAATCTTTCTCCGTTCCCGATGGCCGACGCCGCCGGACGGACCTTGTCCTTCGAATCCACGCGGACCCACTGCCCCGGCGGCTCCCCCACGTCGTATCGCTCAAAATCGTCCACAATGAGAGGTTCGGCGCGCTTCGCGTTCTGATTCACGTCCCCCGGCTGCGCCTGCGCTATCGGCGCGGCGCCTCCTCCAAACAGAACCGTCACGAGGAGCATCGATGCTGGGTGGAGGCACATGGTCGCAAGAAACCGTTCAAGGTCAGACATCGACAACGTAGAACGCGTGATACACATGCTGTCCGAGAGGCCCTGCCCCTGAGGAAGGACAGGCCGCCCTCTCCCCTCTACAGGTAACGCGTGGGCCGCATGCCGGGAGCGCCCGCCGCGACAGGGGATACAGGCCCCCGTCCACGAACCGTCAAATACCGGACCACATCGCACTACGTTCGTGCAAGGCCAAAGAGTATATCGGGCGCAGCAGGGAACCCTGCGCTCCGTTTCCCGATATGGTCCGGCGACATTTGTGGACCAGGTGCTGCCCCCGAAGTGCGCCCGTATGGCATGAGTGAACCGACGCTCTACATCCACGTGGGGCCCTCCAAGACGGCCACGACGTTTCTTCAGAGGGACGTTCTGGGGCGGGTTGAGTCGGCAGAATGCCTCCCGGTGCCCGAAATCGAGGTGCAGGGACGCTCCCTTCGATTCGGAGATCTATTCAGCCTTTCTCCCGAATTCTGGCGAGGATTGGAGGAGGATCCGCTTGCCGGCAGTGTCCAACATTCGGGACGGGACGTGGTGATTTCGGACGAGCGGATCTTCGGGGGCCTCGTCGCTCCTCAGCCCTGGATTCCGGGATCAGTCCCGGGCCGTGGTCTTCCTCCAAGTCCACGGCTCCACACGCACAGCCGTGCCGACCCCTACTACGTGTGCGCCCATCTCCGAGAACTTCGCCGGGCGGCTGAGGGGTGGAGGTATGGGCGCGTTCGGGTGCTTCTGACCCTCCGTCGACAAGACACCAAATTGGCCTCCAGCTACGCGCAGCTCTCTAACCGAGTCCGAGGGGCCGGGCAGCAGAACTTTGAGACGTGGGTCCGGCACCTCCTGCATGACTCGATCGGCCACAACAAGGGCGGGGGCGTGAACCTGGACTATTCCCTCTGGTGGCGGGAGCTGAGGGCAGCCGTGGGCACGGAGAACGTCTTTTTCCTGCCCTTCGAACGACTCCACGAGGACCGGGCTGCATTCCTGCGGCAGTGGCTCGGATTTCTTGGCGTGCCGGAGGCGGACTCGATTGTGGACGCGCTCTCGGGGTCCGGGGGGACCGGGAAGAACGTCCGGTCGCGGTCGGAAGACACGTGGGCGCTGCGGACCCCGATCAAAAAGGGACGCTTTCTTCTCCGGTGGCCCGATTTCTCGCGGGAGAGCGAGATTCGACTGACGGAGGCGCTGCGGGAGGAGATCCTGTCGGTCTACGCGGAGGGGAATCGGTCGCTGGACGAGCAGGTCCCCCACCTGACCCTCGACGAGTACGGATACTACTGAGCGCGCCCCTTCTCCCGCTGGGACCGGCAGCCCTCCTTGAAAAGGTGTCCGCCCGGAGTGAGCTGACGCTCCCGTCACTTTAGGCCCCCGCACAGGACGGAGCAGCATTTCTCTTTGGAACCCGTATTCACGGTGGACGTGCCCGCCGTGTCTCTCCACGATCTGGCCTGCCCATGCGCTTGCTGTTCGTAACCCAGGACTTTCCGCCCGACGTCGGGGGCATCCAGACGTACTCGTGGGAGGTGGCCCGTCGCCTGGCGACGCGGGGAGAGACGCTGGAAGTCATGGCTCCTCGCCACCCAAATGCGGCGACGGTCGACCACGCTGCCCCCTTCCCCGTCACCCGACTGCCGGGCCGCCCGGACCTTCTTCCCCTCTCTCTCCTGCCGGTGCTCCCGTTCCGGGCGCGGTCGCTGAAGGCCGACGTGGCCGTTCATGCGCAGTGGCAGACGGTGGCTGCGTCGGTCCTCGCGCGGGCCCTGCTCGGACGGCCGCGTCGCATCGTGTGCGCCGCCCACGGGCGCGAGCTGCTCTTCAACCCTGCCCCGGTCGGCTCCGGCCTCGACGCGGAGTATGACCGCGCCCGGCACTTTTTTCTCCACCAGGTCGACACGTTCCTCCCCGTGAGCCACTACACCGCCGGCCTGCTGCACGATCGAGGCATTCCGTCTCATCGCGTGCACGTCGTGCCGAACGGCGTCGACCCGGACCGCTTTCGCCCGCAGGACGACCCCCCGCTGCGGCAGCGCCTCGGCCTCTCCGACCGGTCGCTCCTGCTGACGGTGGGCCGCCTCGTGCCCCGAAAGGGCATCGACACGGTCCTGCGGGCCCTCCCGACCATCGCCGAGCGCTGCCCCGATGTGGCGTACGTGATCGCGGGCACAGGGCCGGATCGGTCCCGCCTCGAAGGGCTCGCCGACCGCCTCGGGGTCCAGCGCCGCGTCCGGTTCGTGGGCGAGGTCGATCACGACCGGCTCCCGCTCTACTACAGCGCCGCCGACCTGTTCGTGATGCCGGCCCGCGAGGACCCGCCGGACGTGGAAGGGTTTGGGCTCGTCTTCCTGGAGGCCAATGCCTGCGGCACGCCCGTCGTCGGCACCCGCTCCGGGGGCATCCCCGATGCGGTGCAGGATGGAGAGACGGGCCTGCTCGTGCCCCCCAACGCCCCCGACGCCTTCGCCGAGGCCACCCTTCGCGTTCTCACAGATCCCGACCTCGCCGAGACGCTTGGCCGACAGGGTCGCTACCGGGCCGTCCACGAGG
>PXSZ01000026.1:0-565 GCA_003023105.1 Bacteroidetes bacterium QH_10_64_37 | reverse complement strand
ACCACGCCCGCGAAGCGCACGACGCCCGGCCCGACCACCCGAAGTCGTCGCTCTACGCGGAATATGCGCCCCTCCTCGACCGGCTGGAATCGCACCTCGGCTCGCTCCTTCCGGCCTGGCCTCGCCTGCTTGGGTCGGACGACGAGGCCCCCATTCTGGCGACCTACCTGCACTGCCTGACCGACACCGACGCGGAGCCGCTTCTGCAGTTCAACCGGGCGTTCTGGATGGTGCCCTGGCTTGCCCAGACATTCCCGGACGCCTCGTTCGTGCATCTCGTGCGCGATCCCCGGGCAGTCGTGTGGTCGCAACTGACCACCGATTCGGGGCGAGTGCGGATGGACTGGCCCCTTCTGGGCCGCCTGCTTCCGTTCTCCTCCGGTACCCTGCGCCGGGTCTTCTCTGAGCACGCCTACTTCGGGGCGTATCAGCTCGACGAGTACTTCGAGGCTGGACTCCGGCTCCTCGACGACGGGCCAGGCAACGCTGTTCTCAACTCCGCGCTCCGGCGCCTAGAGGCTGTGCGCGAGGCCCCGCCGTACGTGAAGGCGCTGGCCCTGTGGGG
>PXSZ01000023.1 GCA_003023105.1 Bacteroidetes bacterium QH_10_64_37 | reverse complement strand
CTCGTCGTCGCGGGCGTGCACCACGAGCCACGGCACGTCGATACGCGAAGCGGCCCCCGGCACGTCGAGTTCGTCGCGATGCGCCATCGTGTCGTCGTAGAGGATCTTGTTGAGCCGCATGGCCTGCCCGGTGCGGCTGTTG
Organism: Bacteroidetes bacterium QH_10_64_37; assembly: GCA_003023105.1. The sequence goes on along the minus strand of PXSZ01000023.1, from coordinate 1,689 downwards.
CGCACCTCGGTGTAGCCCTGCGTCTCCCAGTCCTCGATCTGCTCGTCGCCGAACCGGTCGACGAAGGTGGCGACGGAGGACCACGTCACCAGAGCGTCCACCCGATCGTCGCGCTCCGCCTGCAAGACCACCGTGCCCCCGCCGCGCGAATGCCCCAGTAGGCCAATGCGACCCGGATCGATGGGCGCCTCCGGAGGTCGTCCCTCGTAGATGGCGTCCAGAACGGCCTGCAGGTCGTCGAGCTCGCGGGTGAACGTGTTGTCCGCGAACTTGTCGAGCTCCGTAAACTCCGTCGGCGCGTCCCGGTGCACGCCGTTGTAGGAGAAGTTGAGGTGGACCGAGACGAATCCAGCCCGGGCCAGGTGCCGTCCCCATTCCGGATACGGCCCCCAGTCCTTGAAGCCCTTGAACCCGTGGCAGAACACCACGACCGGCTTAGTCGCCTCGTCGTCGACGAACCGCACGTCACAGTCCACCGCGTCGCCCCGAGCATTGTCGACGGCGAACGAAATCTTACGGACAGATGCGCTCATGGTGCAAGGCGTCGGTTCGCAGCGACAGATTGGTGAGCTGAACGGGCGTGACTGCGACCTGCACCTGCGTCCCAGACGTCACGCATCACGGGTCACGCATCACGCACTACGCAATACGAATTACCCCGACTCCGGAATCACCTGGATGTCAAGCGTTGCAGTGACATCGTGGCCGAGGTCGATGGTCGCGGTGTAGGCGCCTACGAAGCGAATGTCCTCGTCGAGCTCAATGTCGCGACGGTCGATGTCAAAGCCGCGGTTGGACAGCTCGACCGCAATCTGCTGGGTCGTCACGGTGCCGAAGATGCGGTTGTCCTCTCCCACCTTGGCGGTGAAGACGACCTGCATGTCCTCAAGCTCGTCCTTGAGGTCCTCAACCTGTTCCTTCTTCGCGGCTTCCTTGCGGGCCTGCTGGCGCTGTTCGTCGCGGAGCTGGCGCACAGCCCCATCGGTGGCGACGCGGGCGAGGCCCTGCGGAATGAGATAATTGCGGCCGTAGCCGTCGGCCACCTCGTGGATCTCCCCCTGTTCGCCGAGGTGGTCCATGTCGTCAAGAAGAATAATCTGCATGATGCAATCGGATCGGTGAAATGATGGAGACAGCTCGTCCGGGGATCGGTTACCGAATCGACTCGGACACGTAGGGAAGCAGGGCGAGGTGCCGGGCGCGCTTGATCGCCGTCGTAATCTGGCGCTGCACGCGGGCCGGAACGCCCGTCACGCGACGGGGCAGAATCTTGCCCTGATTATTGATGAAATGCTCCAGGAATTCGGTGTCCTTGTAGTCGACATATTCGAGATGCTCGTAATCGACGTCGTTTTGGTCAGCCATGGGTCATCGTAGACTCAAGTTCGAGAGACTCGTAGGGGGTGTGGAGCAAAGAACCGTGGTGCTATTCTTCTGCGCTCGATTCGTCCGCCTCGTCTTCGGCGGCCTCCTCCTGGGCCTGGCGCTTCTTGCGCTGCTCGTAGTGGCGCTGCATCTTTGCGTCCATGCGGAGAGTGAGGTAGCGCAGCACGTCGTCATTGATTTCCAGTTCGCGCTCAAGACGCTGGATGAGCTCTCCTGGCGCCTGGAAATACATGTTTACGTAGTAGCCGCTGCGCTTCCGGTCGATCTCGTAGGCGAGGCGCTGATTGCCCCACTCGTCGACCT
>PXSZ01000052.1 GCA_003023105.1 Bacteroidetes bacterium QH_10_64_37 | reverse complement strand
AACCGGAGGAACGCGATCGGGGCGAGACCGAATTTGTGATCTCCGTCGTAATCTCCGTCATGGGAGGCTGAGTTGCAATGCGCGGTGCGGAAAGCGGGGGCCGGCGCGGCGGCTTCGGGAATGCGGCGGACTTGAAGCACGACATTCCGCGTGCCCCCCTTGTTTATAGAACCAACACTCCGTGCAGGTAGGGGGAGGCGGATTTGCGTGAACAAGCAATGGACCGTAGGCTCTGATTCGCAACCAAACGCACAGATCCCTACGGCCCATGCTTCCACAACTGCTTTTCGCGCCTGTGGTGTCCACCATGTTCCGAAAAAGGGCCGACATTTACAACTGTCAGGTCGGCACTTGGCAGCGCCAGTTTCTGCGGGAGCTGTTCAAGGTCGTATTTTCGCTGCGGGGTCGGGTCAATTTCACGGGAGCCGGGTCGCCCCCGAAGGACCGCGTGCCCCTCCGATTCTGGGAGCTCTCGACCCCGGAATCACCCCTCATCCATTCTGTTCAAGTGCCTCTGGAAAGAATTACAGACGCCGTCGTACGACGGATACGCCGTGAACCGTCCAGAACCCAGAAAGACATGTCTGGTGAAACCGCAGAGCTCGCCGAACGAGCGAACGAAATTTTCGACCGTGTGATACGTCCGCAGGTCGATGTCGAGGACGAGGCCCAGAAGTACGTCGCCATCGACACTGAATCGGAAGACTTCGAAATCGACGCTGACCAGCGGGCTGCGTCGGATCGCCTGCTCGAACGCCATCCGGAAGCCCGGGGGCGTATCTTCTTTCGCCGCGTCGGCAGTCCCTATGCCCATCACTTCGGGGGTGGACTGCGGGAGGAGCGAAGTGAATGACAACCGGCTTCATCACCCCTGACCAGGAGCCCGCCCTGCAGCTGGAGGTCGTCGGCGAAAGAACGTCATCGAACGGTGGTGTCCATTCTGGGGCCGAACTATGAGCGGCTTTATGTATCTCACCCGACATGAGGGGTACGGAAGATGGGATGCACGCCTTCAGATGCTATAGATCCGGTCCAGCAAGAATACCACTGAATTCCTTCTTCACGATTTGCTTAACATGAGATTACCTATCGAGATTTGCTCTCCACCACACTCGGCTCCCGAAACTGATACGACGCGAGTCGGCGATACAGGCCGCCCTCCTGCATCAGCTCGGCGTGCGTGCCGCGCTGCACGATGCGCCCCTCGTCGAGCACCACGAGGCGGTCGGCGGTCTGCACCGTGGAGAACCGGTGCGCGATGATGAAGGTGGTGCGGCCCGCCATGAGCCGCTCCAGCGCATCCTGCACAAGGGCCTCGGAGGCGGAGTCGAGCGACGAGGTCGCCTCGTCGAGCACCAGCAGGCGTGCATCGCGCAGCAGGGCGCGGGCGATGGCTACGCGCTCACCGCCTCGTCGGACGCGTCGAGCCGCCCGTAGCGGATGTTGTCACGGATTGTGGTGTTGAAGAGGTGCACCTGCTGCGACACGGCAGCAATCTGCTCGCGGAGCGACTGCCGCGTGACGGTCCGCAGGTCGTGGCCGTCGACGGTGACGCGGCCCTCCTGCGGGTCGTAGAAACGGGGGAGGAGGCTCACGAGCGTCGACTTCCCCGCCCCGCTCGGGCCCACGAGGGCGACCGTCTCGCCCGCCGTCACGTCGAGGTCGATGTCCTGTAGCACGGGGCGCCCCTCCTCGTAGGCGAATGTCACGTCCTCGAAGCGCACGCGCCCGTCGACGGGCGGCAGGTCGATGGCGTCGGGGGCGTCGCGGAGGGCCGGCGCGGTGTCGAGCAGGGCAAAGAGGCGCTCGGTGGCCCCGGCCGCGCTGTTGAGGGTCGAGTAGAGCCGCGACATGCCGCCCACGCTGCGCGCGATGTTGAAGGTGTAGAAGATGAACGCCACGAGGTCCCCCTCCGTGAGCCGCCCGGCCAGCACCTCCACGCCCCCGTACCAGAAGATCGCCACGAGGGCCCCGAAGAAGAGCAGGCCCACCGTGGACGTAAACAGCGCCGAGACGAGCACGCGGTAACGGGCCGTGCCGAAGAGGTCCTCCACCGCCTCGTCGTAGCGGTCCACCTCGTAGTCGGACCGTCCAAACGCCTTTACGACGCGGACGGCGGCGAGGGTCTCCTCGGCGATGGCCGTCGTGTCGGCCAGCCGATCCTGAATGCGGCGGGCCAGCGCCCGAATCTTGCGGCCGAAGTAGATGGCAAACCCCATCACCGCCGGCACGATGAGGAAGATGATGAGGCTGAGCCGCCAGTTGAGCACCACCATCAGCACGACCGACCCGACCAGGGAGAGCGATTGGGTCAGCAGCTTGGACAATGCGTCCTTGATGGCGCTCCGCACCGATCCCACGTCGTTGGTGAGCCGCGAGGTGAGGTCGCCCGTGCGGTGGTCGGTGAAGAAGCGGAGGCTCTGCCGGTGCAGGTGGCGGTACACCTTCTTCCGAAGGTCGGCCACCACGCGCTCGCTCGCCCAGCCCAGCAGGTATCGCCCCCCGAACGACGCGGCGGCCCGAATCAAGAAAAGGACGATGAGGGCGAGGGCGAGCCAGTCGAGCAGTGCCCGATTCCCCTCCTGAAAGACCGCGTCCACCAGCGCCCGCAGCCCGAGGGGAACGACGAGCACCACCGCCGACCCGACGAGCATGAGCGCGAGGGCCGCCCCCAGGCGGTAGCGGTAGGGCCAGCCGAGTTGGAAGATGCGCTGGAGGGAGGTCCAGAGCCGCCGGGGACGGAACGAGGATTCGTCGGACGGGGAGGAGACCTCCGACATGAGCGACGCGGGGAACGAGACGACCGAAGGGCGACAGATGCGGGCGGAATGCTACCCTCTTCCCCGGCGGCAGGATTCGAAAACAGATCGTTCTCTTGGGAAAAGACAGAAACAGGACACTTCACGTCGCTTCTGCAAGGATGACGAGACGATCTGCGGTTCTTTGAGAACGAAATCACAATAATCCCCTTTGACCGGCTTCCTAAGAGGCTGCTCAGAAAAGGGTGGTTTTTGCGGTATGCCGTTATTGATCCCCGTCTAAATCGATAAAAAGGAGGATTCGGCGAACTATATCCGGTCTCGAACGGCACTTTTTGAACACCGTCCTAGAAGATCATAACCGCCTCCTCAGTCGATCCTTGGCTCCTCCTCAAAACAGGCGGCGTCGTTTTTGCGTGCGAATTAAGAGATCGCCGGTCGCAAAATTTCTCATAGAAGCTACCGCCAAGCTATGCAATCCCGCCAAGCGCTCTCTTTCG
>PXSZ01000051.1 GCA_003023105.1 Bacteroidetes bacterium QH_10_64_37 | reverse complement strand
CACGTCGTCCATCGTCAGTTCCTCCCAGTAGCTGGTGAGCCGCCCGGTGCGATGGGCCCACGGCCCCGGATCGGCCGCAAGATGGGCGGCATTGATGGAGCCCGCCGATACGCCCGTCATAAGAGGCACTGAGGCTCGCGGAAACGTTTCTCCCACGTACTCCAACACACCGGTCTGATAGCCCGCCCGCGCTCCTCCGCCTCCGAGCACAATCGCCGTGGAGGCGTCGGACGCCTCGGGCTCCGACTCGGTCGACCCGTCGCTCATCGATTCGAAGAGACTGCTTTTCTTTTTCTTCACGTCAAAATGAGACGAGGGGGCTGTCGGTATCGTTCCTCCGTCCGCTGTAGACGAGAAGACGACCGCGAATATCCCGCTCGTCTTCGACAAACATATCCGCCGGTCCGGCTTACAAGAAAAGTCGATCCTCCCCTGCATCCGGATTCGTTCCCGCATGGCCGACCTGTCCGCCTTTTCCGCCCTCCCCGACGACGCCCGGCTCTGGATTCACGCGGCCGACGCCCCACTCTCCGACGCCATCCAGGCCGCCCTCCTCGACCGCCTCTCCGCGTTCATGGAGGACTGGACCTCCCACCGGCACGCCGTGGAGGGGGTCGCCACCATCCTGCACGACCGCTTCCTCGTGGTGGCCGCCGCGTCGACCGGGGAGGGCGACATTTCCGGCTGCGGCAAGGATGACCTTACCCACGCGGTCGACGACGCCGCGTCCGTGCTCGATGTAGAATGGGTGCCCGCCCTCCACGTCCTCTACCGAGGGCCGAACGGTGCTGTGAAATCGGCCTCCCGCCGCGCCTTCCAGCAGTACGCGGAGGACGGCCCCGTGACGGCCGACACGTCGGTGTTCGACCCGAGCCTCACCACCCTGGAGGCCCTCCGAGACGGCCAGTTCGAGCGGCCCGCTCGCGACTCCTGGCACGCCCAGCTCCTCAGCACACCGGCCGGAACATAGAGTGGCGGGACAAACATCCAGTGAGGGAGCATGCCGCGTTCGGTATTGCGTATTCTTCTTCCACCTTACGCACTACTGCTTCGTCAAGCCTGATTCTTTGCACCGACTGGTTTTTCCACCCTGCCTGTTTGCCAAAACCAGGGCATGATGCGTGAAATGTGAGGCGTGAGGGCGCTTTTTTCACGCGTCACGTATCACGCTTTACGTTCCGTCCGGACGGAAGCAACGTTGCCACTTGCCAAGATTTACGATTGACAACGCGCTACGCGCCACGTCCGCTCCCCCTTCCTCCGTCCACCTGTTCAATCTCGACTACCTCATGGCCCTCTTCCGAAATCCGTGGGAGGCCCTGATCTCCTGGCTGGCACAGATGGACCCGTCTCGCCGCGAAATCTTTCTGGCGAGCCTGTCCCTCCTGGTGCTGTTCGTGATCGGCACCGTCGGCTACGTCCTGCTGGAAGACTGGACCGTGCCGGATGGCATCTACATGACCTTTATTACCCTGTCGACGATCGGCTTTCAGGAGGTCCACACGCTCTCGGATGCGGGGCGCTTCTTTACCCTCGGCCTCGGCATTACGGGCATCGGCCTTGTCAGCTTCGTCGCCGTCCGTTCCGCCCAGCTTTTCTTCGCCAGTGACCGCCTCCACGAGCGCCGCATCATGAAGCGAATCGAAGAACTCTCCGGCCATTACATCATCTGCGGATACGGACGGGTCGGGGAGCGGCTCGCTGAAGACCTGCGCCGGGAGGGCCGGCCGGTGGTTGTCGTCGACATCAGTGAGGACGCCATTTCGGCCCTCGCCGAGGGAGAACACCTCTACGTACGGGGGAACGCTGAGGAGGAAGAGACGCTGCGCGAGGCCGGCATTGAGCAGGCCCGCGGTCTCATCCTCACCCTCCCCGAGGACAGCAGCAACGTGTTCGTGGCCCTGACCGCCCAGGAGATGAACCCGGAGCTTTTCGTTCTGGCCCGCACCGTCGATCACGACAACCGGAGCAAGCTGATCAACGCCGGGGCCGACAAGGTCATTGCCCCCGCCGAGGTGGGGGCCGACCGCATGGCCCAGGTCGTGCTCCGTCCCCACACCGACGAGTTCCTGGAGCGCGTCCTCCACACCAGCGCGCTGAGCCGCCAGATCGACGAGGTAAAGGTCCACGAAAATGCCCCGCTCGCCGGCCAGACCCTGGTCGAGAGCAACTTCCGACAGCAGTTCGAGGCCATCGTGATCGGCATTATCGACGCCGATACGGGCACCATGACGTTCAACCCCTCTTCGTCCGAGCGGATCGACGCCGGGGCCATCCTCATTGTCCTCGGGGAGGCGGACGTCATTGAGACTCTTCGCGAAAGGGTGTGCACGCCGTAGGTGACGCTCCTTCGCGCCCTGTAGGAAACGGACATCCGCCGTACAGGTAGCACCCTTCATCCCTCATACAGCGCTCTTCCCTGCCCATGCGCACGCGCACACTCGCCCTGCTCCTCGGCCTCGGCCTGCTCCTTCTCGCGGGGGGCGGCCCCGCTCCCGCTGCGGCGCAGGGCTACTTCAACCAGTACGCGATTGAGGACATTCTGTCGAGACAGGTGGACAACCTCGACAATCTGCCCGAGGTCTACTACGAGTACGCCGTCCTCGACGACCCCAGCGGAAACAGCGTGATTGCGCGAAACCGGTTCTACTCGCGGATTGGGAACGGAAACACCGAGACGGGCCGCGAGCGGGCCCAGCTCATCGAACTGCTCAACCGGCAGACTGTCGAGAATACGCCCCTCGGCGACACGCTGGTTGTCCCCACCCGGTACGGGCTCGACTTCCGGGCCTACTCGCCCTTTCCCCGCTACTACCCGGGGGCGCACAGCTTCGAGAAGCTGTTCATCATCCACAAGAAGATTCAGGCCTTCGCCGCGTACGAGTACGGCAAGCTCGCCCGCTGGGGAATCGTGAACACCGGAAACCCCGATTCGACCGCCACGCCCACCGGTCGGTTCAACTTCAACTGGAAAGAGAAGAAGCGCGTCTCGACGATGAGCCCGCCCGGCGAGGAGTGGGTCATGCGCTGGGTGTTCAACTTTCACGCCCGTCGCGGCATCCACATCCACCAGTACTCGATGCCCACTGGCGGCCCCACGAGCCACGGCTGCGTGCGCCTCATCGACGCCGACGCCAAGTGGATTTACGACTGGGCCGAGCCCTGGAAGACGACGCGCGGACACATGGGCCCCTCCTCTGCTCGGGCTAAACTTCTGGACCCGGGGACCATGGTGCTCGTGATTGGCGACGACCCGAGCGGTACGCCCCAGCCCTTCGAGGACAAGGCCCGCTACCCGGTCCTGAAGCGCATGGAGTTGCCGAACGATCCGTACGACGTGCCGCCCGGCACCAACCAGCAGGAGATGTGGGACCGGCTTCGGCGGCAGCGAGCATCTCGGTAGGGGCGAGGATCGCGGAGCGGCGATTGACCGCGAGCGACGGCAGTTCGCCGGCGTCTCCTCAACAGCACCGCGCCGCGCCCCGTCACACCGTGGAAAGCTGTTTGACGGACTGTCTATGGCCACCCCGGAGAGTACTCGGTCGCACCCCGGGAGTATTCGGTCGCTTCGCTTCCAGCGGTGTGCTCCCAGCGCTGCGACTTCGCGGCTCTTGTGCATCTACGACGGCTGTCGGGACGGTCGTCTTCGGGAAATCCGCTCTGATGCCCTGTGGACGGCGCGGGGCCGCTTCCCGGGACGGGAGTCATGCTCGGGAGTGCGACGGCGCCGATCGGCCGGCCGAACCTCGGGGATCTGCTTCATGACGGTTTTCTCGCGGAAGACTCCGTCGTCCGCAATGGGCTGCATGATGCGCCCAAAGCGGGGAGACCACTCCTCGTGGTCCCAGGAAAAGTACGTGAGCACGGCCTTCCCCACCACGTGCGTCATGGGCACGAAGCCCCAGAACCGGCTGTCCTGAGAGTTGTCCCGGTTGTCGCCCATGGCAAAGAAGTAGTCCTGCTGGAAGGTGTACGTGGAGGTGCGCTCCCCGTCGATGGCAAAGGTGGAGTCGGTCATCTGCTGGGCGGCGTGGCCCTCGTACCGCACGATGACCGGCTTGTACACCGCCCAGTTCTTGTCCGTTAGCTCCACGGTCTCCCCCTTCTCCGGAATGTGGACGGGGCCGTAGTTGTCCGGCGTGTACCCGCGCCCCGCCGGGTACGTGAGCTTGCCGTACTTCTCGCCCGTCAGAACGTAGGGCTTGATGGATTTCACCCAGGAGCGCTGGCTGATTTGCCGGACGCCCGCAGGGGTGGCGAGGATGCGCACGGTCTTGGCCGCCCGGGTCTGCCGCACCTCGCTAATTCCAATCTCCTCCATTAGGGTGCGCGGAATCTGGTAGCGCGCATCGGTTTTGGTGACAGTCCAGTATTGCTGCATGCTGCGGCCCAGCGGCAGCGGATTTCCGTTGATGTGCACGAGCTTGTCCCGAACCGACAGGGTCTCGCCCGGCATGCCGATGACGCGTTTCACGTAGTGCACCTTCCGGTCCACCGGCCCCTCGTCCGGCGGATAGTTGAACACGATGGGATCGCCCCGCTGAACCCTGGAGAACCCGGGAAGGCGCGTGTAGGGAAACGAGACGCCCGGGAGATGGATGGACGTGAGCGGAATGCCCAGCGACATGGGCATGCGGGGGCCGTAGTGCAGCTTCGAGACGACGAGGTAGTCCCCCACGAGCAGATTCTCCTCCATCGACGGCGTGGGGATGCGGAAGAGGTCGAACAGCAGCGACCGCACGATGAGCACGATAATAACGGCCACGACGAGGGATTCGCCCCACTGGCGGAGTTCGCTCTTCGGCTCGTCCGCGTCCTGGCTCGAATCGTGGGTCGACATGCTGGGGTGGGCGTGGAGTGGAGATCACGTACGGTCAATCGGCCCGGCCGGGCTCACGGGGAGCTCCCGCCGACCGAGGAGGAAGACTCGGACGATCGGACCGTGTCGAGGTGCGCCCGCCGTCCCGGCACAACGTTGACGGCGGGGATCTGTTCGAGAAAAAACGATTGTCCATCATGTCCGGTGCGGTACCAGCGCTTGCGGCGCGTGTCGTAGTAGTAGTCGACGTACGGCGCCGGATCTGAGTGCCGGAGAGGGGCCAGCAGGGTGTCTCGGAGCGCTCGGAGCTGACTGCGATACGCCCGCTCCACCGCCACGATGAGGCCCCGTCCCTTGGGGCCCCTCCCGTCCATGACTTGGACCGGGATGGAGTCGTTCACCACAAACCAGTATTCGAACTGCGTCCGACTGTCCGGGGGCTTCTCCAGCGGGCGGTCGGCGAGCGTCCGAGTGGGATCGCCGAACTGCGCCTGCAGGCATGCCCGCAGACGCAGGGTTCGCGTCGTGTCGAGGAACGTGTGGTCGGTGCTTTCCCCGAGGAAGGCCCAGTGCGTGCTCGCAAACTGCTCCCGGAACCAGCCCTGCTCCAGGCGTCGCACGCGACGGATGTCGTGGAGTGGGAACGACGGCTCCCGGGCCGTTGCGCTCGCCTGGGAAGGCCGAGCAGGACGCAGCGAGTCGGTGAGGGTGGGAAGTCGGATGAGCGGGTAGACGGGCAGGGCTCCCTCTCGTTGCAGGTGACGGCGCGCGAGGGTCCGATACCGCGCCTTCCGGTACCGCTCAATGAGGGTGGACGCCTCGGCCCCGTCGGTTTTCTGGGCCGCCGCCGGACGCGGCCCGAGGAGAGATCCGACCAGAAATCCCAGGCACAGGAGGAAGACGATGCGGCTTGCGACGGACGGACCCTCGTCCCGAACGCTTTCGGGAGGCCGATTCGACGTGTGGGTCATGCTCGGGGTCGTTCGTGTCGGTCGTAGCGGGGAGGAGGCGGAGCGAGACTGAATGCTTCGAGGCAGGAGTCTGGGGGGGATGTGCCTATTGGGTATTTCGTATTGCGTATTTCGTAGGCACGCGCTACGCAATACGCACTACGCAATACGCACTACAACATCGCTGACAACTCTTGGGACGCACTGCCTCCCGACGGAGCCATTCATGGCGATCTGCCCTGTCGCTTACTCTTCGTCCATCGAGAGAATGGCGAGGAACGCCTCCTGCGGCACGTCGATTTCGCCCATCTGCTTCATGCGCTTCTTGCCCTCCTTCTGCTCCTCCAGCAGCTTTTTCTTCCGGCTCACATCCCCGCCGTAGCATTTGGCCGTCACGTCCTTGCGCTGGGCCTTGATCGTCTCGCGGGCCACGATGCGGCGCCCAATCGACGCCTGGATGGGCACCTCGTAGAGCTGGCGGGGGATGACGTCCTTGAGCTCCTTGGCAAGCTTGCGCCCCACCTCGTGCGCCTTGTCGCGGTGGACGATCGTGGAGAGGGGCTCGGCCGGCTTCTCGTCGATGAGGATGGAGAGCTTCACGAGGTCGCTCTCGCGGTACTCCGTAAACTCGTAGTCGAAGGAGGCGTAGCCGCGGCTGACGCTCTTGAGGCGGTCGTAGAAGTCGAAGACGATTTCGGAGAGAGGCAGCTCGTACTCCAGCTTCACCGTCTGCCCGTCGAGCCAGCGCTGACT
>PXSZ01000050.1 GCA_003023105.1 Bacteroidetes bacterium QH_10_64_37 | reverse complement strand
CGAGCAGTTTGAGCGGCGCCACCACAAGCGCCTGATTGACATCCTCTCGTCGAGCAGCGACACGGTGGACTCGCTCATGCAGCTGGAGCTGCCCAGCGGTGTAGACGTTGAAATCAAGGTGTGACGCGTTTGGACTCCCTCCGACTGGCTGGACTTGCCGCCGGGGCGTTCCTTCTTTGCCTAGGCATTTTGGTCGGTGGCTGCGACAGTGCGGGCTCCAAGCGGGCTTCGCTCTACGAGCGCCTCACCAGGACGTCGTGGACCATAGAACGCCTCCAGGGAAACATCAACTATACTGGCCATCTCGATACGCTCTATCAAGGAGAGGTGAGAGTCACGTTCGAGGGCAGCGATGAAGGACGGACCTACAAAATCGCGTCGTCTTCGGGGGACTCGACAGAGCCGATCGCTCAAGGCAGGATTGGGCTTCCGGGTGACGATGTGCTTCAGATGGTGTCGGGATTTGGCCGACCAGTAGAGTGGACATATGGATTTGAGGCGAGCCGAGCAATTTTCTCGTTGCGGTTCGGCTCTCAACCGTTCCTTCGGGCTCTTTTGTCGGGAGGAAGCCAGAACGAGGACCTTGAGATGACCCTTGCCCCCGCCGACGAGTAGGGCCGGCGCGACACCTTCCAACGACGGACGTACCATTGCACGGAGACCAGAATTATGAGTAGCGGACTGATCGGAAAGAAAGTCGGAATGACGAGCGTCTTCGACGACGAGGGCAACAACGTGGCCTGCACGGTCGTCGAGGCGGGGCCCAACGTCGTGACGCAAGTGAAGTCGGAGGACCCCGACGGCTACGATGCGGTGCAGCTCGGCTTCGAGAACAAGAAGGACAAGCACACCACGAAGGCCATGCAGGGGCATTTTGCAAAGGCGGGATGCCCGCCCAAGAAAGTGGTGTCTGAGTTCCGCCACTTCGACGAGGACGTGGAGCTCGGCGACGCTGTGCGCGTAGAAGATCTCTTCGAGGAAGAAGAACGCATCGACGTGGTCGGCGTCTCGAAGGGCAAAGGCTTCCAGGGCGTCGTGAAGCGGCACGGCTTCAGCGGGGTCGGTATGAAGACGCACGGCCAGTCCGATCGGGAGCGCCACCCGGGCTCCATCGGGGCCTCGGCGGACCCCTCACGCGTGTTCAAAGGCATGAAGATGGCCGGGCGGACCGGCGGGGAGCGCACGACGATTCAGAACCTCCGCGTCGTTCGCATTCTGGAGGATCAGAACGCCATTCTGATCGAAGGCTCCGTACCGGGGCCGGAGAACGGCTACGTGGAGCTGCACAAGAAGACCGGCGAGGGCCACTGAGAACGGAGGTCGCTCCGACCGCATCGAACGACTGCACACTGTTGACGCCACGGAATCATGGACGTTGCGATCTACCAGGACGACGGGGTTGAGTCCGGCGAGACGGCCGAACTCGACCCGACCGTCTTCGACATTGAGCCGAACGATCACGTCATTTGGCTGGACGTGAAGCGGATTCAGGCGCACCAGCGTCAGGGAACCAGCAAGACGAAAGAGCGCAGCGAGGTGCGCGGGTCGGGACGCAAGCTGTACCGCCAGAAGGGCACCGGAAACGCCCGGGTGGGGGACGCGCAGTCGCCGATCCGCCGCGGTGGTGGACGTGCGCACGGCGCCCGTCCGAGGGACTACACCCACGATCTAAATCGGAAGGAAAAGCGGCTGGCCCGGCGCTCGGCCCTGTCCTACAAAGCGGCCAACGACAACATTCGGGTCCTCGAAGACTTTTCGCTGGACCGACCAGACACCCGGGCGCTGGCCGATCTCTTCGAGTTTCTCGACGTGAGCGGGCAGGACATTCTGTTTGCGACCACCGAGGTGGAGCGAGAGATCTACCTCAGTGCCCAGAACCTCTCGGACGTGAACGTGCAGGAGGTCAACAGCATCAACACCGTCGACATCCTCGACGCCGACGTGGTCCTTCTTCAGGAGGGCGCTCTCGACTGGCTCACGAACGTTCTCACGACGGCCCCCACGGTGGAGCTGGCGGCCTGAGCCGCGTCGAGAAATTTCCGAGACCCTGTTGCATTCCCAATGAGCAGCGCTGACCCATGAGCAATCGCGTGCTGATTCGCCCCTACGTCACTGAGAAGACCACGCAGCAGATGGAGGAGGGCAAGTACAGCTTCGTCTGCGGCCTCGACGCCACGAAGCCTGAGATTCGGCAGGCCATAGAGAACCGGTACCCGGGCGTCGAGGTGGACGACGTGCGCACCCAGATTGTCCCGGGCAAGCGCCGCCGGCAGTTTCGGGAGGGCAACATGATCGAGGGGCGGACCTCGGGCTTCAAGAAAGCCATCGTGGATCTCGATCCGGAGGGCGAGCAGATTGACTTCTTCGAGGGCATTTAGCTTGTTCCGCGGCGAACGTCGCAGCATTCCTTTTGAACCGCCGACGACCCAGTGCCATGTCGATCAAAGATCGAAAGCCGACCACGAACAGCCAGCGGCAGTACTCGGTCAACGAGAAGGAGGAGGTGACCGAGACCGACCCGGAGCGTAGCCTGCTGGAGCCGCTCACCAACAGTGGCGGCCGCAACAACCAGGGGCGGATGACGATGCGCTACCGCGGCGGCGGGCACAAGCGCCGCTACCGCAAAATCGACTTCAAGCGCCACGACAAGGACGGCATTCCGGCGCGCGTGAAAACAATCGAGTACGACCCGAACCGCTCGGCCCGGATTTCCCTGCTCGCCTACGCCGACGGGGAGAAGCGCTACATCATTGCCCCGGACGGTCTGGAGGTGGGCCAGACAGTGATGAACGGCCCGGAGGCCCGGGCGGAGGTCGGCAACTGCCTGCCGCTCCAGAATATTCCCCTTGGAACGCAGGTGCACTGCATTGAGATGCGGCCCGGAAAGGGTGCGCAGCTCGCCCGTGCCGCCGGCACGCAGGCCCAGCTCACGGCCAGGGAAGAGGGGTACGCCACCCTGGAGCTGCCCAGCGGCGAGACGCGTCTGGTGCCGTCGCGGTGCCGCGCAACCATCGGCACCACGAGCAACGTCGAACACGAGAACGTGACGCTCGGCAAGGCCGGGCGCAATCGATGGCTCGGACGCCGCCCGCGAACCCGAGGTGTGGCGATGAACCCGATCGACCATCCGATGGGGGGCGGCGAAGGACTCAAATCCGGGGGACACCCGCGCTCGCGGAAAGGCGTGCCGGCGAAGGGCTACAAGACGCGGACGCGCAACAAGGACTCGAACAAATACATCATCCGGCGGCGCACGGAATCGAAGAAGGGGAGTGGCAAGTAAAGGGCCGACCCTCGAGGGTCGGCGATACTCTGCTGCGAGCCGCCCGCACTGTAGGATCCAAACTTATCCGACGCCATGCCTCGCTCTCTCCGCAAGGGCCCGTACGTATACTACAAGCTGCAGCGCAAGGTCGACGCGCTCAACGAGTCCGACGAGAAGAAGGTCATCAAAACCTGGAGCCGCGACTCAATTATTACGCCGGACTTCGTCGGCCACACGTTTGCCGTTCACAACGGCCATCAGTTTATCCCGGTGTACGTGACCGAGAACATGGTAGGTCACAAGCTCGGGGAGTTTGCCCCCACGCGCACGTTCACGGAGCACTCGCAGGCGAAGGTCGACCAGCGCATCCGCAAGCCCGGGCAGTAGCGCCCGTTCGGCGGTTGAGCCGGGTACCCTTGCTCCGACCGACCCTGATCCATACTGCAAACTGCACGACGAAACATGCAAGCACGAGCCGTCCGCCGATACATTCGGAGCTCTCCCCTCAAGATGCGCCGCGTCATCAACCTCGTTCGGGGTCGCAGCGTGCCCGAGGCGGTCGCGATTCTGGACTACATGCCGCAGAAGGTGACGGATGTCGTTGAGAAGACTGTTCGCTCGGCAATCTATAACCTGATGGACCAGTACGACGAACGGTTCGACGAGGGCGCGCTCGAGCTGAAGGAAATTCGGGCCGACGAAGGGCCGACGTTTCAGCGCCACCAGGCTCGGGCGCGCGGTCGGGCGGCGCCCATCCGCAAGCGCACGACGCACCTGAAGGTGGTCGTGGCGGTGGAGGAGGACGAAGAGCCCGAGCCGGCGGCATAACCGGGACGCGCCTCTCCCCGACATCCAACGTTGCTCTCTGAACTAACACTACGAGGTACACACCCGTGGGCCAGAAAACGCACCCCATTGGCTTTCGCCTCGGCGCCATCCGGGGTTGGGACTCGAACTGGTACTCCGATACCAACTTCCAGGACAAGCTCGTTGAGGACGAGGAGATCCGCCGCTACCTGCACACGCGCCTGAAGCGGGCCGGCCTGAGCCGAGCCGTCATCGAGCGCACGCCCGAGCGGGTGATTCTCACGCTCCACACCAGCCGCCCGGGCGTCGTGATTGGGCGGGGCGGGTCCGAGGTGGAGAAGCTGAAGGGGGAGCTTGAGACCCTGACCGGGAAGGAAATCCAGATCAACATCAGCGAGATCAAGCGTCCGGAGCTCGACGCCACGCTCGTGGCCAAAAACATCGTGCAGCAGCTGGAGGGCCGCATCTCGTTCCGCCGCGCCATGAAGCAGGCCATGCAGGCCGCCATGCGCATGGGCGCCGAGGGGGTTCGCATTCGAGCCGCCGGCCGCCTGGGCGGGGCCGAGATGGGCCGCACCGAGGAGTACATGGAAGGGCGCGTGCCGCTCCACACCATCCGCGCCGACATTGACTTTGCCCAGGAAACGGCCCGCACCATCTACGGCACCATCGGGGTCAAGGTCTGGATTCACCGAGGCGAGATTCTCGGCCAGCCGGACCTGAGCCCGAACGTGCAGGCCCAGCAGCGCAAGATGAAGGAATCGCCCAGTCAGCGCCGCCAGCGCCGCGAGGGCAGCTAGCACTGCCCGACGCCGAATCCGATGAACCGACGTGCATTCGTAGCTACGACTTATGCTTGAGCCGACACAGACAGAGCACCGGAAGGTCCAGCGCAATCAGGGCCTGAAGCGCAACACGTACGCGGTCAAAGGTACGCGCCTGAGCTTCGGCGACTTCGGCCTGAAGGCCCTCGAAGAAGGAGAGCTGACCAGTCGCCAGCTGGAGGCGGCCCGCGTGGCCATCAACCGCTACTTGAAGCGGGCCGGAAAAGTGTGGATTCGGGTGTTTCCCGATAAGCCCAAGACCAAGACGCCTGCGGAGACGCGCATGGGGAAGGGAAAGGGCGAGCCCGATCACTTCGTCGCCCCGGTGCAGCCCGGAAATGTAATTTTCGAGGTGGGCGGCGGCGCGGAGGAAGAGGAGGCCCGCGAAGCGCTGCGCCTCGGCAAGCACAAGCTGCCGATCAAAACCAAGTTTGTGGTCCGCCCGGGCTTTCGCGCTGAAGAGCGGTAGTTGGGCCGGCGCGCGTTCGGGGACCGTTGAATTCAATCCGTTTAGACCGATGGACGCCGACCAGATTCGAGACTTGAGCATCGAGGAGATTGAGACGCGCATCGACGAGGAAGAGGAGGAGCTGGGAGAGTTGCAGTTTCAGCACGCCATTCAGGGGCGACTGGAAAACCCGATGCTCCTTCGCACCAAGCGCCGCCTCGTGGCCCGGCTCAAAACCATTCGGAACGAGAAGCAGAATGCCGCTGAGGAGCCGGCGGCGTAGATCGATTCGCCGGTGCGCGAGCGCCCGATTCAGAAGAGCTAATTGCCGACAGAATTTATGGAGCAGACTGAAGAGCACACCGAAGAACAGGCTGAAGATGTCGAGGCCGTTGAGGATCAGGACCGGCAGGCCGTCGAGCGCAACGACCGCAAGGAACGAATTGGGGTCGTCGAGTCCGCAAAGATGGACAAGAGCATCACGGTTTCCGTCCGCCGCCGGATGAAACACCCGATGTACGGAAAGTACATGAAGCGGTCCTCGACGTTTATGGCGCACGACGAGGAAGACGAGGCCCGTGCTGGAGACACCGTTCGGGTCATGGAGACGCGCCCCATCAGCAAGAACAAACGGTGGCGTCTCGTCGACATCATCGAGCGCGCCAAGTAGGACCGATTTGGGAGGAGTGTGTGTCGGATGCCGGCTCGGTCAACCGAGTGAGCGTTCGACATCTGTTCCCCACGCTCTTCTCCACCCGGCATTCGAGACTTGCCCCCTGAACTTGAGAGGAGCCCCATGATTCAGCAAGAAACGCGACTCAACGTGGCCGACAACAGCGGCGCCAAAGAGGTGCAGTGCATCGGCGTGCTCGGCAGTAGCGGACGCCGCTACGCCGGCATCGGAGACCAGATTGTGGTGACCGTAAAATCGGCCATCCCGAGCGGAGAGATCAACAAAGGCGACGTGAGCCGGGCGGTCGTCGTGCGAACGGCAAAAGAGACGCGTCGGGACGACGGCACCTACATCCGCTTCGATGAGAACGCCGCGGTCCTCATCAACCCGCAGGAGGAGCCGGTGGGGACGCGCGTCTTCGGGCCCGTGGCGCGGGAGGTGCGGGAGAAGCAATTTATGCGCATCGTGTCGCTGGCCCCCGAAGTGCTGTAGCCAATTTCGAATGCCGAATGTCGAGTGCCGAATGGCTTCGACGTTCGCCCGCAATCGACACTCGAAATTCGAAACTCGCCATTGTCATGAGTAAGCTGCACGTGAAAAAGGGCGACATGGTCATGTTGAACAAGACCATCACGTCCGCCAAGTCCGCCGGGCAGGACCGCGAGACGGGCTACGTTGGGAAGGTCCTGAAGGTCTTTCCCGAGGAGGACCGGATCATCGTGGAGGGCGTCAACATCCGCGTCTTCCACGAGAAGCCGAGCCGATCGAACCGGGAGGGCGGGCGCATCGAGCGCGAGGCGCCGATCCACGTATCGAACGTCAACCCGATCGACAGCGAGGGCAACGCTACGCGGATTGGGCGGAAGAAGGTGGAGGACCCGGACACCGGGCAATCCCGCTGGATCCGATATGCGAAGACCACCGGAGAGGAGCTTGACGAGTAAACCGAACTGAGTTGCTCATCTGGCGTGAAGCATCCGTGCAGGTGGAACCCCATTCCTAAATTACCGATTATCAACGTCTGCGGTGTTCCGGCTTCTTTGTAACAGGACCCAGCACCGCCGGCACTTTTTGCTCGAACCACCGAGTTTTGATCCTCTGAGCCATGGCCGACGCTCCGCGACTTCAAGAACGGTACCAGGACGAGGTCCGGTCCTCGCTGACGGACCAGTTTGGGTACGAGAACCCGATGGAGATCCCGCGTCTGAAGAAGATTTGCATCAACCGGGGGGTGGGGGAGGTGTCCGAAAATCAGAAGGCCCTTGACAATGCCGTCGAAGAGCTCCGAAAGATCACCGGGCAGCATCCCTCCATCCAGCGCGCGAAAAAGAGCATTGCGAGCTTCGATATTCGGGAGGGGATGCCCGTGGGGGTAAAGGTCACCCTGCGAGAGGCCCGGATGTACGAGTTTCTGGACCGGCTCATCACCCTTGCGCTCCCCAACATCCGCGACTTCGAGGGCGTGCCGGATCGGAGCTTCGACGGCCATGGGAACTACACCCTCGGCATCGACGAGCAGATCATCTTTCCGGAGATCAACGTCGACAACGTCGACCGAATTGACGGGATGGACGTCACGTTCGTGACCGACGCCGAGACCGATGAGGAGGCATACACCCTGCTCAAGGGACTCGGCATGCCGTTCGTCCGCCGCGGAGAGGAAGAAGCTGCCGAAGCGTAGTCGCAAGCGCCCCACAGGGGCTGCGCTGCGTGCGCGTTTGACCAGGATTGATTCCAAACACCGACGCCATGGCCAAAAAAAGCTGGATCGCTCGCGAGGAGAAGCGAGAAGAGCTGTACGAGAAATACAAGGAAGAGCGACAGCGATTGAAGGAAGAGGGAAAGTGGGTAGAGCTCCAGAAGCTTCCCCGCGACTCGAGTCCTGTTCGCCAAAACAACCGGTGCCGACTGTGCGGTCGACAACGCGGCTACCTTCGGAAGTTTGGGGTGTGCCGGATTTGCTTCCGTGAACTCGCCCTTGAGGGCAAGATCCCGGGCATCCGCAAAGCGAGCTGGTGAATGTATTTTCGACTTTGGATTGTGGATTTTGGGGTTGTATTTGAGCCAAAGTCCCCAATCCAAAATCCGAAATCCAAACTCCAAAATTCGTATGAGTGGTATCTCCGACCCCGTATCGAACTACATGGCCCGCCTCCGCAATGCGCAGCAGGCGGAGCAGACGTACGTGGACATTCCGGCCTCGAAGTTGAAGCGGGCCATGACGCAGATTTTGCTTGAGAAGGGGTACATCAAGAACTTCGTCAACATTGACGATGGGAAGCAGGGCCTGCTCCGCGTGTACCCGAAGTACGACGAGTATGACCAGCCAGCCATCCGGATGATGGAGCGGGTGTCGCGTCCCGGGCGCCGCGAGTACGCAGACTCGGACAACCTTCCGGAGGTGAAAAACGGCCTCGGAGTTGTCATTCTCTCGACCTCGCGGGGCGTGATGAGTGACAAGGAAGCGCGACGATTCGGCGTCGGCGGCGAGGTGCTGGCGAAGGTATTTTAAGCCACTCCTCGCTGGCGGGCGCTCCTGCACGTCCACTCCCGTTGCACGAGACGAACGATCGAACCCATGGCTCGAATTGGAAACAACCCGATCCCTCTCGGTGAGGAGGTCTCCGTGTCGGTCGACGACGAGAACGTCGTCACCGTGGAGGGCCCGAAAGGGACCCTCGCGGAGCAGATTGATCCGGAGATGACTGTGAAGATCAATGACGACCACCTCGTGGTCCGTCGACCGACCGATCAGAAGCGACACCGGTCGCTGCACGGTCTCAGCCGGTCGCTCATCGTGAACATGGTGGAGGGGGTCACGGAGGGCTACCAGAAGGAGCTAAAAATCATCGGGGTCGGGTATCGGGCGCAGATGTCCAGCGGCGCCCTCGAGCTTGCCCTCGGCTACTCCCACCCGATTTTCTTCCTCCCCCCGAGCGACGTGTCGATCTCCGTCGACTCGCAGCGCGGGCAGGACGACATCGTTACGGTGGAAGGGGTCGATAAGGAGCTCGTGGGACAGGTGGCCGCGAAAATTCGCAGCCTCCGTCCCCCGGAGCCGTACAAGGGGAAGGGCGTGCGCTACGTCGACGAGCACGTGCCCCTCAAGGCCGGCAAGACGGCGGCCCGGTAGGCGAGTCCGGTCTCTTTTGAGAGGCCTCGTTTCGATCAACAGATTACGAAGAGACAGCGGTTATGCCCAAGGGAAAGAAGGAAAAGGTCGAGCGTCGGCAGCGGATTCACGACAGCATCCGAGAGTCGATGTTTGGGACCTCGGTGCGTCCGCGGCTGTCGGTGTATCGGTCCAATCGGTACATCTACGCGCAGCTGATCGACGACATGGAGGGCCGCACCCTGACCTCCGCGTCGAGCCTCGCGGACGACGTGGACGGAGACAGCCCGACGGAGGAGAGCCGGGCCGTCGGCGAGCTGCTTGCGGAACGGGCCCGAGAAGAGGACATCGAGAAAGCGGTGTTCGATCGGGGAGGGTACGAGTATCGCGGGCGCGTCCAGGCTTTGGCCGAAGGTGCCCGCGAGGGTGGACTCCAGTTGTAGTCCCTGCCCGTTGACCTCCCGAGCATCAACGTACGTTATCCACACACGGAGCATTACGCACAGACATGGCGGACCGAAAAGAACGCAAGCGCGTCAACGCCGAAAAGCGGCAGGAGAACTGGGTGGATCGGCTCGTGTCGGTCAATCGCGTCTCGAAGGTCGTGAAGGGCGGGCGCCGATTCTCCTTCAACACCGTCGTGGTCGTCGGCAACGAGGACGGCCTCGTCGGCACGGGGCTCGGCAAGGCCAATGAGGTGTCGAGCGCCATCTCGAAGGGGGCCGACGACGCGAAGAAGAACGTAATCCGGGTGCCCCTGCGTGACGGAACCATTCCGCACAAGGTGGTGGGCAAGCAGGACGCTGGAAAGGTGCTCCTGAAGCCGGCCGCCCCCGGAACCGGGGTAATTGCGGGTGGGGGAGTCCGCGCCGTGCTCGAGTGCGCGGGGTACCGGAACGTGCTGACGAAATCCCACGGCACCTCCAACCCGCACAACCAGGTGAAGGCCACCATCAACGCGCTCGCGGAGACGGAGGATGCCCTGGAGGTGGCTCGTCGCCGAGACATTCCCCTTGAGAAGGTCTTCAACGGATAGCCGTCAGACTGGCCGTCAGGACTGCGATCACAAGACGAGTCGAGAGAATGAGCACGTTCAGGATTCGTCAGGTTCGCAGTACGAACGAGCGCAAAGAGGACCAGCGGGCCACCGTGCGGGCGGCTCGGCCTGCATCGCATCCGCGATACCGCCGTCCACGAGGACACACCTGAGATACGGGGCATGATCAACAAGGCAGTCACCTGGTAGAGGTCGAAGAAGTCGACGAATAGGACCCTGCGAGGCGGTGGGGAGGAACGATACGACACACACGATTGAGACGAGACGAACGACAGAGCCATGGACTTGAGCAACCTGAAGCCGGCAGAGGGCGCCACCCATTCGAAGCAGCGCCTCGGTCGGGGCGAGGGCTCCGGTCGCGGCGGGCACAGCTCTACGCGCGGAACGAAGGGACAGAGCAGCCGCTCGGGGGCGGGGAACCGACCGATCTGGTTTGAGGGCGGGCAGACGCCCCTCTTCCAGCGCGTGCCGAAGCACGGGTTCAACCAGGCCCCCTTTCGCAAAGACTATCACGTCGCCAACGTGAAGCGCCTCCAGCGCCTCGTGGACGAGGGGCGTCTCGACGCGGAGGAGCCTGTGACGCCGGAGGTGCTTGCGGAGCAGGGGGCCGTGCGCAGTGCCGACCGGGTGAAGATTCTGGGGGATGGGCAGCTAGACGCTGCGCTCGAGGTGTCGGCTCATGACTTTAGCGCCTCGGCCCGAGAGAAGATTGAAGACGTGGGCGGTTCGGTGACTGTTGTTGACGAATGAGAACCCGGTCCGAATGACTCGTCCGTTCCCTGCGGCTCACGCACAAAGAGGCTGACTCATGGCTGGTTTTGCCGAAAGCATCCGTAACATTTGGAGCGTCCAGGAGCTCCGCGAGCGGATCCTCTACACGCTCGGGTTGCTGATCATCTACCGGCTGGGTACGCACGTGACGCTGCCGGGGGTCGACGCAGCCGCCCTCACTCAGATTCGAGCACAGGAGAGTGGTGGCGGACTGTTCGGCTTCCTCAACATGTTCGTCGGCGGGGCCTTCAAGCAGGCCGGCATTTTTGCCCTGGGGATCATGCCCTACATTACGGCCTCCATCATCATTCAGCTGATGGGGGCCGTCGTGCCCTACTTCCAGAAGCTGCAGCGGGAGGGAGAGGAAGGACGCCGTCGCATCACGCAGTTGACGCGCTACGGAACGATCGGCATTACGGCACTCCAGTCCGTCGGGTACGCCATCAATCTGCTGGCCGGGGCCACAGGGCAAGCGGTCGTCATTAACTCCACGTTGTTTACGATCACCACCGTGATCGTCCTGACCAGCGGCACGGCGTTCGTGATGTGGCTCGGGGAGCGCATCAGCGAGGACGGCATTGGGAACGGCATCTCGCTGATCATCATGATCGGAATCATCGCCTTCCTGCCGCAGGCGCTGTTTAACGAGATCAGCCTGATCGGGGATAACATCTTCATCCTGCTCGTCGAGATTGGAATTTGGGTGCTTGTGACGGGGGCGGTGGTGCTCGTGTCACAGGGAATGCGACGCATTCCCGTGCAGTACGCAAAGCGGGTGGCGGGACGGAAGGTGCAGGGGGGCACTACTCAATACCTTCCGCTTCGGGTGAACGCAGCGGGCGTGATGCCGATTATTTTTGCCCAGTCGATCATGTTCATTCCGTCGACGATTGCGTCGTTCTTCCCCAATAATGCGACAATGCAGCAGATTGGGGCCTGGTTCTCGGACATTAGCAGCATGAGCTACTCGGCCCTTTTCTTCGTGGTCGTCGTCTTCTTTACCTACTTCTACACTGCGATCACGGTGAATCCGCAGGAGATGGCGGACACGATGAAGCGACAGGGCGGCTTTATTCCGGGCATCCGTCCGGGCAAGCAGACCAGCGAGTTCATCGATACCATTCTGACGCGCATTACCCTGCCGGGATCGATCTTCCTGGGCCTCGTGGCGATCTTTCCGGCCTTTGCCATGCGGGCGGGCGTGTCCCAAGGATTTGCGATGTTCTATGGTGGAACGAGCCTCCTTATCTTAGTGCAAGTGACGCTCGATACCCTCCAACAGGTCGAGAGCCACCTGCTCATGCGCCACTACGACGGCTTTATGAAGAGTGGCCAGATGCGCAGCCCCCGTCAAGGTGGGGGCATATGACCCCTTCGCAATCGAAGCGACGTTCTTATGCGGTGGTTTTCCCACCTCTGGAACTGGATTTGGACACCGTCTATGGTTCACCTGAAGAGCCAACGTGAAATTGAGCGGCTGCGCGAGAGCGCAGATCTTGTCGGGCATACGCTCGCCGAGGTGGCCCGTCACATTGAGGTGGGAACGACACTGCGTGAGCTCGACGCCGTCGCGGAAGATCACATCCGAACACACGGGGCGGAGCCTGCATTTAAAGGCTATCAGGTGGGTGACAACATCTTTCCCAATACGCTGTGCACCTCGGTCAACGACGCGGTGGTGCACGGCATCCCGGACGACTACGCGCTACAGGACGGCGACCTGCTGTCCATCGACTGCGGCGCGAAGCTGAACGGCTACTATGGCGACTGGGGGTACACGTTTGCTGTGGGCACCATCGCCGAGGAGGACGCTGCGCTCTGTCGCGCGACGTACGAGGCCCTGTTGAAGGGCATTGAACAGGCAGTCGCCGACCGCCGGGTGGAAGACATCAGCCACGCCGTGCAAACCCACTGCGAATCGCGCGGCTTCAGCGTGGTGCAGGATCTCGTGGGCCACGGCATCGGCCGGAGCCTTCACGAAGATCCCCAGGTCCCCAATTTTGGAGAGCCCGGACAGGGGCGCCTGCTCAAGCCCGGGCTGTCCGTCTGCATCGAGCCCATGATCAACCGTGGCACTGCAGAGGTCACCACGGATGCCGATGGGTGGACCGTTCGGGCCGCCGACGGCCTTCCGTCGGCCCACTACGAGCACATGGTTGTGGTGCGAGACGGAGAGCCCGAGGTGCTCTCGGACTTTGGGTACATCGAAGATGTGATTGAGCCTCCCTACGAGATCGACGTTCTCACAGAGACCACCACACGCTAATGGCAAAAGAAGAAGCCATCGAGAAGGATGGGGAAGTCATCGAGGCACTTCCCAACGCGCAATTTCGTGTTCGTCTTGAGAACGGACACGAGATTCTGGGCTTGCTGTCCGGGAAGATGCGGATGAACTATATCAAGATTTTGCCAGGCGATCGGGTCAAGGTCGAGATGTCCCCATATGATCTGTCGAAGGGGCGGATTGTATATCGGTACAAGAACTGAGACGTCCTGCCGAAACCCGCTGCGACTTCCGGACTGCAGGTGGGGGAAGGTCGTTTTCGAGAGGGTGCGTATGGTTGCATGGACTTTTGAACAAACCAACAGACTGAGACATGGCGAGAATTGTAGGTGTTGACGTACCGGAGGACAAGCGGGGAGAGATTGCGCTCACCGAGATTTACGGCGTTGGTCGCTCGCGGGCCAACGAGATCCTTGAGAAGGCCGAGATTAGCGAGGACAAACGACCCCGGGAGTGGACCGAGAGCGAGACCAAACGTGTGCGGCGCATCATTGAGAAGAATTATACCGTGGAAGGACAGCTCCGCACCGAGGTCCAGATGAACATCAAGCGTCTCAAGGACATCGGATGCTATCGCGGCAAGCGGCACCGCGAGGGGCTGCCGGTCAACGGCCAGCGCACGCGGACCAATGCCCGAACGCGAAAGGGCAAACGCAAGACGGTACCGGGCCGCAAGCAGTCGACGGAAAAGAAGTAACTTTCTTTAGGTTAGAATAAACCCCGAGCATTCTTATGGCTAATGGAGATGACGGAGGGGGCAGGCGTTCCCCCCGTAAGAAGAACGTCGTCGTGGAGTCGAACGGCCGGGCGTACGTGAAGGCCACCTTCAACAACGTGATCGTCACGCTCACCGACCAGTACGGCAACACCATCTCGTGGGCAAGCGCCGGCAAGATGGGCTTTAAGGGGAGCCGCAAGAACACGCCCTATGCGGCGCAGAAGGCCGGGGAGTCCGCAGCGAACGAGGCTCACGATCTGGGCCTGCGGCGCGTGGACGTGTACGTGAAGGGGCCGGGCTCCGGCCGAGAGGGTGCCATTCGGGCCCTGTCCGAGGCGGGGCTTGAGGTGGCGAGCATCCGCGACGTAACGCCTCTTCCGCACAACGGCTGCCGTCCACCGAAGCGCCGCCGCGTCTGACGAATTGGGAGTTTGGATTGCGGAGCGGGGAGTTATCCAGAGGCCGCAATCAGTCCAAAATTGAAACCCCAAAATCCAAAATCGAAACATGGCTCGATACCGAGGTCCGAAGCAAAAAATTGCCCGCCGCTTCAAGGAGCCCATCTTTGGGCCCTCGAAGGCGCTGGAGCGAAAGCCGTATCCGCCCGGTCAGCACGGCCAGTCGCGCCGTCGCCGGGAGAGCGAGTACGCGGTGCAGCTGAAGGAGAAGCAGAAGGCGAAGTACACGTACGGGCTGCTGGAGCGCCAATTCAAAAACCTCTTCGACCAGGCGTCGAGCACGCAGGGCGTGACGGGCGAGAAGCTCCTGATCCTCCTGGAGTCGCGGCTCGACAACACGGTCTTCCGGATGGGCTTTGCCCGGACGCGCCGGCAGGCCCGGCAGTTCGTCACGCACCGGCACATCATGGTGAACGACGAGGTCGTCGACATTCCGTCCTTCGAGATGTCGCCGGACGACATCGTGTCCGTGAAGCCGAGCAGTCAGGACCTGGAGGTCATTCAGACGAACGTGGAACACCGCCAGCGCACCTTCTCCTGGGTAGAGATGGACCGCCAGGAGATGAAGGGGAAATTTATTGACCATCCCAACCGGGAGGAAATTCCGGAAAACATTGACGAGCAGCTCATTGTGGAGCTTTACTCGAAGTAGTCGGCTACTGCACGGGGCACTCCCACACCGGGCTCTCCCGCTACCGCGAGCGCATGGTTATGGGTATGCGCTCGCCCTCATCCACGATCGCTACATCTACCAAATTGTTGATCCGAGCGTATGAGTAACCACGCGCTTCAAATGCCGGACGGCGTCCACGTCGATGAAGACTCCGAGTCCGAAGGTCAGTTTGTAATGGGTCCGCTCGAACGGGGCTACGGCGTGACCATCGGCAACGCTCTTCGTCGCGTGCTGCTGTCGTCCCTCCAAGGGCTGGCCATCACCGCCGTTAAGATCGACGGGGTCCAGCACGAGTTTTCCACCATTTCAGGCGTCACGGAGGACGTGTCCGACATCATTCTGAATCTCAAAGAGGTTCGATTCAAGGCCGACGAGATGCGGGAAGGGCACCTGCACCTCAACCTCAAAGGCCCCGGGAACTGGACGGCCGAGGACATTGGGGAGGCTGGGGCGGAGTACGAGGTGCTGAATCCGGATCAGCACATTGCCACGCTGGCCGAAGATGCCGTCGTGAACGTCGACCTGCGGGTCGGATATGGGCGCGGCTACATCCCGTCCGAGGAGAACAAGCGCGAGGACGACCCGATCGGCGTCATTGCGGTCGACTCCATCTTCACCCCGATCAAGAACGTCAAGTACGAGGTGAAGCCCACCCGCGTGGGCCAGAAGATCGACTACGAGGAGCTGGTGCTCGACGTGGAGACCGACGGGTCGCTGACGCCGGAGGAAGCGATTACGCAAGCGGCCTCGATTCTGCGGGATCACGTGAGCTTCTTCATCCAGCTCGAAGAGGAGCCCGAGCCGGTGGTTGAGGAGCAGGAGGTCGACGAAGAGGTCAAGCGCATTCGCGAGCTGCTCGCTCAGCCCGTGGACGAGCTCGACCTGTCGGTGCGCTCCCACAACTGCCTCAAGGCGGCCAACATCAAGACAATCGGGGATCTGGTGCGCCGCGAGGAGGACGAGATGCTCAAGTTCCGAAACTTCGGCCGCAAGTCCCTGCAGGAGCTTGTGGAGGTGCTCGATGATCGGGGGCTTCACTTCGGTATGGACGTCGAAGAGTATCTCGAAGAGCAAACCACATAGTCCCCTGTTCGTCCAGTGAAACGCGGGGTCGATCTCGGCTTCGCGGTCCCCGACGCCTCTCGATTCGTCACCTGTTCCGGATTGCCAATGCGACACCGCAAGAAAGGAAAAAAGATTGGGCGCACGTCGTCTCACCGCAAGCGCACGCTGCAGGCCCTCTCCAACGCCCTCATCGAGGACAAGCGCATCACCACGACGGTGGCGAAGGCGAAGGCCCTGCGCCCGTTTGTGGAGCCGCTCATCACGCGCGCCAAGGAAGATACGCAGCACAACCGGCGCCAAGTGTTTCGGCACCTCCAGAGCAATGACGCGATCGAGGAGCTCTTCGGCGAGGTGTCCGAGCGCGTCGGGAATCGTCCGGGCGGCTACACTCGCATCATTAAGCTGGGGCAGCGTTCCGGCGACGGCGCGGAGCTTGCGATGATAGAGCTTGTGGACTACAACGACGTGCCCCCTGCCGACACGGGACGCGGAGGCTCCGGCGGGACGCGTCGCGGCAGCGGGAAGGGGCGCCGCAGGTCTTCCGAGCAGGAGGAGCAGGCGTCCGAGACGACGGACGCGTCGGCCGAAACCGATCAGAAGCCTGAAGACGGATCCGCTGCCGGATCCGCTGCGTCCTCCAGGGCGGAGGAAGAAGGAGCGGAGGACGACACCGAGGAAGAGACAGGGGAGGTTTCCGAGGAGGAGCCCACTGATTCTTCCGAATCGACGCCCGGGAAGAAGGAGGAGGAATAGACTACCGGTTGAGGGGTGGGGATTCTGTGTTGTGAGAGATGTGAGGCGTCGCGAGTGGTCGCGGCGCCTCTTTTTTGTTGATGGGCGTGAAGTACGCTGTCAGCCGTAATGCTTTGCCCGGAGGCGATCTGAAAATCACGGTTGACGACACAGGATAGACGGCAGCGGGAAACTTGTAGAACATCAGGAATTTAAAGCCAGCGTGAGTACGATTCCCAAGATGGTCCGAGCATCAGATCTATGATCCAGGCGTCGACCGTTCCGCGGAAGGGGGAGATCGACATCGATTCGGAGTATCAGGAGCAACTGGACGAGCTTCTGTCGGTCTGCCGGGGGCAGCTTCCCACTGTCGACGAGGACATGATCCGCAGGGCCTTTCGCCTCAGCTACTGGGCCCACCGCAACGACTGGCGCGAGTCGGGGGAACGGTACGTGAGCCACCCGCTCCGCGTGGCGACCATCGTGGCCCGCGATATTGGGCTCGACGACACGAGCGTGGCCGCTGCTCTGCTCCACGACGTGGTGGAGGACACCGAGCTCTCCCTGGATCTGATTCGGGACGAGTTTGGGGACACCATGGCGACCATCATCGACGGCCTCACGAAGATCGAAGGGGTCTTCAGCAGTCAAAGGCTGGGGCAGGCCGAAAACGTCCGCAAGCTGATGCTTTCGATGGCGACGGACCTCCGCGTCATCCTGGTGAAGTTTGCGGATCGGCTCCACAACATGCGCACCATCGAGGCGCTCCCAAAGAAGAAGCAGCTTCAGAAGGCCAGCGAGACGCTTGACCTCTTCGCCCCGCTCGCCCACCGCTTCGGCCTCTTCACCATCAAGAGCGAGCTCGAGGATCTCTGCTTCAAGATCCTCGATCCCGAGGCGTACAATCACATCGTGGACCGGCTCGAAGAGATGGCCGAGCAACGGGAGGCCTACATCGCAGAGTTCGTGGAGCCGCTCGCGGAGCACCTGAACGAGGAGGGATTCACGTTCAACATCAACGGGCGGGTGAAAAACGTCTACTCCATTCATCGCAAGATGAAGCGAAAGAACAAGCCGATCGAGGAGATCTACGACATCTTTGCGATCCGGGTGATTCTGCAGAGCGGGGGACGGAAAGGGAAGGAGGACTGCTGGCGCGTCTACTCCCTGGTCACGGATCTTTACAAGCCCCTGCCCGAGCGCTTCCGCGACTTCATCTCGGTGCCCAAGTCGAACGGCTATCAGAGCCTGCACACTACCGTGTTCGGCCCCGAGGGGCGTCGGGTGGAGGTGCAGATCCGAACGCAGGAGATGCACGAGGTGGCCGAGCGGGGCGTGGCCGCGCACTGGAAGTACAAGGAGGGCACCGAGAACATCGACGAAGAAATGGAGCACTTTCTGGAGTGGGTGCGAGACCTGCTCGACAACCCGGAGCCGGAGGAGGCGACGGAGTTTGTGGAGGAGTTTCGGCTCAACCTGTACGACGAGGAGATTTACGCTTTCACCCCGCAGGGCGACCTGCTCACGCTGCCGCAGGGGGCCACGCCGGTCGATTTTGCGTTCAAGGTCCACACGGAGGTGGGCATGCAGTGCATTGGGGCGAAGGTGAACGGCAAGATGGTGCCGCTCTCTCAGGAGCTCACGAGCGGCGATCAGGTCGAGATCATCACCTCCGAGAAGCAAACCCCCAGTCCGGACTGGGTCAACTTCGTCGTCACCCACAAGGCCCGCAGCCGCATCCGGAAGTGGACGAACGAGGAGCGGCGCAAGGCCGTGGAGCTGGGCAAGGAGATCTGGGCCAAGAGGAAGGACCGGGCGGACCTTGAAATTAGTGACCAGGACCTACAGGGGGTGGCCCATGAACTCAAGTTTCCCGACCTCCAGCAGTTGTTCTACGAGATTGGAAAGGGGCTCTACGACCCGGACGAGCTGGTCGATTACGTCAAGGGAAATGACACGAGCGACGACTCCGGAGACCAGGAGGTCGACGAAGAGTCGCTCCGGGAGCAGTACGAGCAGTTTCTCGAGGCGGCACAGAAGACGGAGAAGCAGGCCCTCGTCATTGACGGAGAGGTGCAGAAGGATCTGGCGGTCAATTACGCCTCCTGCTGCAATCCCATTCCCGGCGATGAGGTGTTTGGGTTCGTCAGCAAGACGGGCACCGTCAACATCCACCGGTCGAATTGCCGCAACGCCTCGGACCTCCTCGTCAATCAGGCCGACCGCATCCTGGACGTCGACTGGAGCCACCAGAAAGACGTGCAGTTCGTCGCGGCGCTGCGTCTGATGGGCGAAGACCGGGTGGGCATGGTGAACGACATTACGACGGTGATCTCGAAGAACCTGAAAACGAACATCCGGTCCTTGACCATCGACACCGAGGACGGCATTTTCTCCGGCACCATCATGCTTCACGTCTCGGACCTGGAGCACCTGCAGCGCCTCATCGAGCGACTGAAACGCATCGATGGCATCCAGGGTGTGTATCGATTCAAGGAGTAATTTTTCTTCGTTCCAGCGTCCCGTGAGCATCCTTTCGTCAAAGAAGTCGCGCATCGTTGGGGTGGACGTGGGCACGAAGCGCGTGGGTGTGGCCGTGGCCGATCCCCTTCGTCTGTTTGCCCAAGCGCACGGCACCTACACGCCCGAGGAGGCCCTCGACGTTCTCCGAGGGATCCGCGACGAGGAGAGCATCGACCGGATCGTGGTGGGGTGGCCGCTCACCGAGGATGGGACTGCGGAGGACGCGACGGAGATGGTGGAGGCGTACGTGGACCGCATCCGCGAGGCGCTCGGCGAGGTGGAGGTAGTGCGGGAGGATGAGCGGTACACCTCCGAGATTGCCAAGGACCTGCTCCGCCGCGCCGGGGTGAACCAGCCGGGACGCTACGACAAGGGACGGGTTGACGCGGCCGCTGCGGCGGTTGTTCTCCAGGGGTACCTCGACCGTCGAGGGTAGTAGGGGAGCGAAGGGCGAGAGGTGAGGATCCTTCTCTACTCTCGATTCTCAACCTCGTCCAGGATGCGATGCGCGATGGCGCGGTTCAAGTCCGGCGCGTTGCCCCACGCCCGGTTGTTCGCGACCACGTTGAGCAGGGCGTTCTGGGCTTCGGCCCGGAAAGCGAGGGCTGTGGTGTCGAGCACCATGTCGCGGGCCTGCTCCGTCTCGCTCAGTTCGGGCGTCGGCTCTTCGAACGGATGGGCCGTTGCGTACGCCTCTGCGTACTTCATGTCACGCGGAGTCAGCAGACGCGTCACCACCTGTTCATTCTCCGCAGTAAGGCGCTCGCCCGTCAGGGCCCACTGCCGGCGGATGGGCGGGAGCCACGTCCAGTGGCTGAAGACGTGCCCGAGGCCCCGCGCCGCGAGCCAGTCGAAGTAGGGGCCCTTCAGAAGATGCTCCGATCGGAGCTCAATGTGGGATTGGGGTGTGCCGGGAAGGGCGCCGAAGAAGTCGTCGAGCTGGTCAACGTTTTCCTCGGGGCTGGGACTGTCGCCGACGCGCTGGTACTCCTGCTGAAAGATGATCCCGTCGAGCCGGTCGCCGAGGAGGTCGAGGGCCGGTTCGTGGAACGTCTCCACGTAGCTTGTGGCGTCCAGGAAGCTCGGATTGTCTACGAACTGCCCGTCCCGGCGGAGGCTGCGGGCGAAGAACTTCTGCGGGGCCTTGAGGAGGAACGACGCGTTTTCGGGGGCGTGGTCGGCGTAGTTGGAGAGGACGAAGTAGTTTGATCCCGGCTCGTCGCCCTCCTCCAGCAGCGGGCGGTAGAACGTGAAGTCGATCTCCAGCACCTCGAAGTGCTCGAAGTAGTCGCGTACCGATTCGATGGGAACGCGCCGCTCTGTGAACGTCCGGCCCCCCATTTTGCGGGACCGGGTGGACACGCGATCGGCGTACCGTTCGGGCGGATAGATCTGACCGATCCATCCGCCGTAGCGGTCGCTGGCGGTGCCGAAGCGAACGTGCGGATGGAGGCCGCGAAAGTCATAGGCGTCGACGGCGGCGCGGCGGTCCTGAATCGAGGCAGGATCCATAAAAAATGTACGCCACATTGAGGGCATTCGTCGAGTGACGACGCGCTGCGGCGCGTCGGGCAAAGGAAATGCTTGAGCTTCCTGGTTGGCTTCATTCGGCCGTCCGCACCTCGTTTTTCGTCGAGTCGCGGGCAGCGGGGGACATCGAGTTCCGGAGCTTCTCGTAGGTCGTTTGCAGGTCCTCGGGGAGCACCTTCGTGTCCGCCGTCGTGGGCATAAAGTTGGTATCGCTTTCCCAGCGCGGAACGACGTGGGCGTGGAGGTGCTCCGGAATGCCAGCCCCGGCCGCCCGGCCCAGGTTCATTCCCACGTTGAAGCCGTCGGGCGAGAGAGCCGCCCGGGTCCACTCCAGACAGCGGTCGATGGCGGTGGCGATAGCCTGTTGTTCAGCAGTCTCCAAAGCATCATACTGAGTCACCTCACGGTAGGGGACGATCAGCAGGTGGCCATTGTTGTAGGGGTGCCGGTTCATGATAACGAACACGCGGTCCCCGCGCCACAGGATCAGGGTCTCCTCGTCCCGCTCCTGCTTGAGCAGCACCGTGAAGAGCGACTCGTCGTCGGCGAGCTCTCGGTCGTTGGCCTCCGACACGTAGGCCGAGCGCCAAGGGCTCCACATTCGATCCATCGGTCAACGGGGATCAGTGAGGAAGGACAGCTGAGCGCATCCTCCTTTTGTGAACTCAAGCGGAGGGGTGCAGTTCGGTGGAAGGGCGTGGGCGCGTGGGAGCGCGGGGGAACATGTCCCGAACGCCATCGGGATGGGGGAGTGGGAGCAAAACGTGGACGCTCAAACGAGCACCGACTACCGGGCGATGTGCCGAGGGGTTCGTTGCACGAGATCCGCGAAGTCGCAGCGCTGGGTCCCGACAGTCCCGAGGGTATCCCGGCGGCTGTTGGGAAGGCTCGTCGGGAGGCCGAGTACTCTCCGGGGTGCCCAAGGACGTTTCGCCAAACAGCTTCTCAAGCGAAAAGAACGAGAACCGGCATGTCTCATCAGCGGTCGACATCTTTCGGGAGGGTGTACGCCGACCTCCACACCCACACCCACTGCTCCGACGGAACGCTCGCCCCCGACGCGCTGGTGCAGCGGGCGGCGGAGCGGGACGTCCAGGTGCTCGCCGTGACGGACCACGACACGACCGCTGGCCTGGAGACGGCCCGCACCGCAGCGAGTCTCCAGGGCATTCGTCTGGTGAACGGCGTGGAGCTGAGCGTCGAGGTCGACGGCCGGCCCATCCACCTTCTGGGATACGGGTTCGATCCCAGGCATGCCGCACTCGCTGATTACCTCTCGGCCTTTACGCGTCGGCGACGGGAGCGCCTCGACCAGATGATCCAGCGTCTCTCGGAGGCCGGCGTCGACGTTTCCACCGAGGGGGTTGATCGGCAGGTGGGAACGAGTGCCGCGCCGGGGCGGCCCCACTTGGCGCGGGCGCTGGTGGACGGGGGGCACGTGGGCAGCTACGAGGCCGCGTTTGAGCAGTACCTGGGCCCCGATCAGCCGGCCTACGTCCCGGCCCCAACGCAGCCCGCAGCGGAGGCGATCGATGTCCTCCACGCCGCTGGAGGGGTGGCCGTGGTGGCGCATCCCGGCCAGTGGATGCCCGGCATGGTGCTCAAGGCCCTCCGTGATCGAGGGCTCGATGGCATTGAGTGCATCTTCCCGAGCCACCCCGACTACCTCATCGACTACTACCAGGACATCTGCCGCTCGCACGATCTGTTGGTGACGGGCGGATCGGATTATCATGGCGGCACGGATCCGGAGGAGACAGATCTCGGTACCGTCGGCCTGACGCAGGCGCAGTGGGAACGATTTTGGGATGCTGCCCTGTAACAGCGGCGCTCACACACGTTGCTTTCCGTGTCTTTCGCCTCCGCCTCGATGCCCACCCATCTCGAAGGAGACCTCGTCGTCGACGGCCACCGCTTTGCGATCGTCGTGGGTCGCTTCAACGAGCACATCACTGAGAATCTGCTCGACGGTGCGCTCGATACGCTTCAGCGCCACGGCGCCGACCCGGACGACGTGACGGTGGCCCACGTGCCGGGCTCCTGGGAGATTCCCGTTGCGGCAAAGAGGTGCGCCCGCTCCGGCGACTACGACGCGGTGATTTGCCTTGGGGCCGTCATTCGCGGGGAGACGCCGCACTTCGACTACGTCTGCTCCGGTGCTACGAGCGGCACCATGCAGGCGTCGCTCGACACCGAGGTGCCGGTCGTATTCGGGATCCTCACTACCGACACGGTCGATCAGGCCATTGCGCGCGCTGGGTCGAAGGCGGGAAACAAGGGCCGCGAGGCCGCGGAGGCCGCAATCGAGATGGCCACCCTGATGCCGAAGATTGATGGTGCCTAGCGTAGTGCGCCGTCGATCGGAATTTTTCCGATGGTGCTTCCCGTTCTTCGAATGCGTATTGCGTACTGCGTATTGCGTAGTGCGTATTGGGTAGCGAGGGAGCCGTATGCGGCAGGTAATGAAACACGCAACACGAAATGTACCGTGCTTGGCGCGAGGCTTTCCGTTCTGCTGAAGGCATTACAGATGGCAGTGTAGTAGGCACGAGGGAAGCAGGGAGGGGTCCACGGAAAGTTCACGGCGGGAACGGCTCTCAATCCGCGCCTCGACGAAACGTATCGGCGCAAAGATGCGTCCGAAGAGAGCACCGCGATGAGGCCCCGCGCCTCGAAAAATGGTGGGTGTAGCTCAGTTGGTTAGAGCGCCAGGTTGTGGTCCTGGAGGCCGTGGGTTCAAATCCCACCACTCACCCCCCTCTCAGGCCCGGCCGGATGGTCGGGTCACAGTTTTGTGCCGCGTTCGTCTAGCCTGGTCCAGGACGCCGGCCTTTCACGCCGGTAACACGGGTTCAAATCCCGTACGCGGTACCATTCGCCCTGCTCCGAGGCTTCGGGAGGTTGCCCTTCCGGGGCCTTTTTTGTTTGGGGCCTTTCTTGAACCTATGCCGGGGCCGGCGCCTGCTCGGCAACCGTCTCGAACAATTCGTCGTAATCCTGGGCGTGGGTGCGCCAGTCGAGGGGCTCTGGCATCTGGCGCAGTGTGTCGGGCGGGAGGGGGCGCTCCTCGCGCTCCAGGATGGCCCGCAGCACCTCGAAGAGGTCGTCCTCGTCGTCGTAGAGCACCGGGGCGTGCAGAAGGGGGCGGTGGTGCGTCTCGGGGATGAGTTCCGGGTAGCTGAGCCGGTTCGGCAACACCGGATGGCAGCCACAGTAGATCGCCTCCTGAATAGCGACGCCAAAAAACTCGTGCCGGGCGGTGGAGACGACCACGTCGGCCCGATGCAGCAGGCGGCTGTACTCGTCGAAATCCTCCGCGTAGCCGTAGTGAAGGATGCGCCCGGCGTAGCGCTCGAAGGCCTGCTCAAACTCTTCCGGCTGTTCGTAGAAGTGCTTGCCGGCCAGGATGAGCTGAAACGGCACCCCGGCATCGTCGAGCCGGTTCATCATCCGGAAGAAGCCCGAGGGATTCTTGTCGTACTCCCAGCGCTGATTCCAGAGCACGATGGGGGGAGCGGTGCCACGAGCCGTTCGGTTGGTGCGGGGGCCCGCGTACTCGTCGTGAGCGCGCAGGTCGATGCCCGGGTGGAGCACCGTGCTCTTCTCGCGGATGTCGCGCACGGTGTGCATGTTCGTGAAATCGGGGAAGTCGCGGAGGAGCTGCGGAAGCGCCTCGGTGAACTCGTCGGCGTGCGATTGCGTGTTGAACACGACCCAGTCGGCGGCGAGGGCCGACAGGTAGTTCGTGATGGCGTAGGCTCGCTCCCGTTCCTCGTCGGGCGGCAGGGGATAGGTGAGCTGGTTCTCATGGACGTAGAGGACGACCGGCACGTCGTTGAGGTGAGGCCGCGAGAGCGACAGGACGGCCGGCAGGTTGACCATGTCCGTGGCGACGAGCAGATCGGGTCGGAAGCCGTCCTCCACGACCGATCGCACCTTCTGCGCCAGCGTCACGCCGCCCCCTTCCATCCGCCACTGCCAGAAGCGCCCCGGCATCGTGACGGTGCGGACCTCGTGCGCGCTATGCTCGGCGAGCCCGTCCAGAAACCGGCGGCGGGACCCGCTGTGCCAGGGTTCGAGGGCGAGAATGTTCATCGGGGGCAACGGGCAGTGATCGAAGCGAAGAGCGGAAAAAGAGAGGCGGCGTTTACTGATTGTCGAATCGCTCTCGACGGGCTTTGTCCTCGTCGGGCGTGGCCGGGCGGACGATGGCGATGGACCGCTCCTGTAGCGCGTCCCGGAGCGTGGGGGCTCGCACTTCGTCCGGCGTGATGAACGTCTCCTCGCCGGGCTCCAGGTGGAGCTGACGCGAGGACAGGGACACCTGCACGGGGTCGGTCCCGTTGTTCGTAATAAGCATGCCGCGTCGATCCCGATCGGCCATGGGCCCGAAGTGCTGTCGTGACGAGAAACGGCCTGCGGCTCCGTGCAACCGAGGGCAGTCCGCGAGGGAATTTCGTCTCTTCATGTTGACTCCACGGCCAAAAACGTATACAATGCCCCATACGGTTGCATCACATTAGCGGCATTTTATCGAAAATCTGTCCACTCCCGGATCGACGCTCCACGACGCCATCACCCCTAATGCCAAGTCTACGTTCGCTGAAGTTGGGAGCTACACAGTTCGTGCGTAACCTGGGGCGTGGCCTGCTCGATGTCATCTATCCTCCGCGCTGTCTCGGCTGCGGGGCCCGTCCCGAGTCGCCGCAGCTTCCGCTCTGTCCGCAGTGTCTCCAGTCGACGGAGCGGGCGCCCGAGATGGGCGTGGCGGCCCGCCTCGATCGGCTTCCCGTGGACGGTGGCGTGTTTGAGGGGGCGCTCGCCCTGTGGGTGTTTGACAAGGGCGGGACCCTGCAGGCCGTCCAGCACTCGCTTAAGTATCGGAACCGGCCCCGCTACGGCGTGCCGCTCGGGCGGCTAATGGGGGAAGCCTTTGCGGAAGAGCATCCCTCGCCCGACGGCGTGGTGCCGATTCCCCTCCACCGGACGCGTCGGCTGGAGCGGGGCTACAACCAGAGCACAACGCTCGCGGAGGGCGCGGCGGATGCGCTGAACTGTCCCTGCCGGCCCGAACTTCTCAACCGACCGCACCCCACCCGTTCTCAGACCGGCCTGTCCCGGGAGAAACGATGGCGCAACGTGCGGGACGCCTTTGGGGCGGATCCGGATTGTGCGGGCGGGCGGTGGCTCATCGTGGACGACGTGCTCACGACGGGATCGACGGCCGTGGCCGCCGGAGAGACGCTTACGGACGCCGGCGCCGATTCGGTCTCCCTCATGACCCTCGGCCTTGCACGGCAGTAGCAAGTACAGGGGAGGGTGCGTATGGAAGTATGGGCTGGAAGTATGGGCGTGTAGGCGTTTTTCCCCACACTCCCAGACGCCCAAACGCCCACCTTGGGCGTACTTTTCAGAACTTTTGCACGGCTCGGTACATGGTCAGCTACCCGTCGTTCGTCCCTGGAGCTTGTCGGCGTGTTTTTTCCGCAGCTTGGCCACCTTCGGGGAGATGACGCTCTGACAGTAGGGCTGCGACGCGTTCCGCTCGTAGTAGTCTTGGTGCTTGTCCTCGGCCTGGTAAAAGGTGTCGAGAGGCTCCACCTCGGTCACGATCGGGTCCCCGAAGACGCTCCCGCCCTCGAACTCCTCAATAAGAGCCTCGGCGGTCTCCTTCTGCTCCTCGTCGTGGTAGAGAATGATGGAGCGGTACTGCGGACCGATGTCGGCACCCTGCCGGTCTTTCGTCGTCGGATCGTGGATCGTGAAAAAAATTTCCAGGAGATCGCGGTAGCTAATCACCGATGGGGCGTAGGTGAGTTGCA
This sequence comes from Bacteroidetes bacterium QH_10_64_37, assembly GCA_003023105.1. The sequence goes on along the minus strand of PXSZ01000050.1, from coordinate 9,693 downwards.
CGACCTCGGCGTGGCCAGTGGTGCCGTTGCAGACCTGCCGGTAGGAGGGACTCGGCACGTGGCCGCCGGCGTAGCCGGAGACGACCTCCGAGACGCCGTCCACTTCTTCGTAGACGGCTTCCAGGCACCAAAAGCAGCCGCCCCCGAGCGTTGCATGTTGTCGGTTCGACACGAGAAAGAGGATTCCTTTTGGGAAGACATCGACTCTTTTTCGAATGCACAGCCGAAGTCCCTGTTGCTCATCGCCGCGAGCGGTTGCGCCGAATGCCGAAGTTGTTACGAGAGCTACGGGACGACGCTCGCGGGCTTTGAGAAAGGGATTCACGAACGACTAACACCAGTTGGGACGCAAAGAGGCGTCGGTCTCATAAATTTAGAGAGGGTTGAACGGCGAATCCTACGCTGAAGCACTGCTCTGTGCCCGCCGACCGCAGTTCGCCAAACAGCTTCTCGTTCCACCGTCCTACGCAAACTGATACACCACAATGGCCACCGAGCGCACGCTTGCCATCCTCAAGCCCGACTGTGTCCGGAAGCGGAAAATCGGCGAGGTTCTCCGGCGCATTCAAGAGGCCGGATTCATGATCCGAGCGATGAAGATGATCACCCTGTCGAAGCAGGAGGCGAAAGGCTTCTACGCGGTCCACGCGGACGAGCCGTTTTTCGACGAGCTCACCGACTTCATGTCCGGCGGGCCGTGCGTGCCCGTCGTGCTCGAAAAGGACAACGCCGTCGCGGATTTCCGGGATTTGATTGGGGCGACCAATCCGGACGAGGCCGAGGAGGGCACCATTCGGAGCGACTTTGCCGACTCGATTCAGGAGAATATCGTCCACGGGTCCGACTCTCCGTCCAACGGCCGAAAGGAGGCGGCCTACTTCTTTCCCGAGCACGAGATTGTCGCCAATCAGTGAAAAGAGGAGGTCGCTGCCGTTTGCAAACAGCGATCCTCCGCGCCGCTCTACTGACGGGCGTCCTGTTCCTCACCCGCCGGATCTCTTTCACTCGGGGACCACAGGAGCGCGTAGATGATCTCCGCGTACCCGCCTACGATCAGGAGTGGGGAGACGTAGAGAGAAATGAAGCCCTGATACGCGCTTTCGAGGTACATGGCCGTGAAGCCCACCACGATGAAGGCGACTCCTATGAGAAGGAGAAGATAGTTTCGCCGTTCGAAGACGAGCAGCCCGGACCGGCCCCGGCGTTTGGACGAATTGGGCATACGTCGAAAGAGAAAATCTGGATTGTTGACAGCACGCCGATTCGGCGGGCGGAAGACAGGCGACCCGTCGGAGAAGGCATGGGTTTTGCGCAGCTTCCAGGAAACCAAGGGCCTTCGGGAAAGGTTCCAGCTGCTGTCGTCTCTCGCAACGTAGTTTGTTACCTGTGATCCATCGCTGGTGGGCGTTTGCCGTCGGCCTCTTGCTCGTCTTCGGATTGCTGCAGCCCGGGGGGGCCTCCGCGCAGCCATTAAAGTCTCGAATTGAATCTCTCCTCCAGCAGGGCCGGGCCGCTGATGCCTTTTGGGGCGTCAGCATCTACGACCTCGACCGGGACAGCCTCCTGTACAGCCGGAACGCTGAGCACGGCTTCCTTCCGGCCTCCAACCAGAAACTTTTCACCGCGGCTGCTGCGCTCGACCTCTTGGGCAGCACCTACCGGTACGAGACGACGCTGAGCTTCGACGGCACGACGAGGGACTCGGTGATGCAGGGGGACCTCCGGCTGGAGGGCTCGGGAGATCCGACCTTTGGAAGCACGGCCCTCCGACGAACCGACCCCCTGCGCGAGTGGGCCGAGCGGCTCGCCGAGATGGGCGTGCGCCGCATCGAGGGGCGCCTCATCGGCGACGACGAGGCGTTCCGGGGAGGGGGCTACCCGGATGGGTGGAACGTGAACTATCTGACGCGGGACAAGGGGGAGCAGATGGGGGTTCGAGCCGGGGGGCTCAGCTATCGGGACAACTCGGTGCCGGTGAGTGTGAAGGCCACCCGCCCCGGAGAGCCGCCCGTCGTTCGCGTTCAGCCGGAAGGGGTGGTGGAGTACGAGAACCACGCCGTCACGAGTGAGCGGTGGCGCGGGAGTACGCTCCTCATCAACCGCACCTTCTCGACAAACAAGCTCGTGCTCACCGGATCGGTGGCGCGGTCCTACGAGGGCATCCGCAACGTGCCGGTGGCCAACCCGACGCTCTTCACGCTGCGCGTTTTTCAGAAGCGGCTCCAGGCGGAGGGAATCGAAACGGACCTGGATCTCGTGGACATCGACTCGCTCGATGCGCCACCCGACGATGGAACGCCTCTTTTCGTGAAGTTGTCTCCCCCTCTCTCTGAAATTGTGCGCGTCATCAACGAGCGCAGCGACAATTTCTACGCCGAACAGGTTTTCCGCACGTACGGGTGGGGCGGCTCCGCGCGGGGCGGCACCCGACGCACTAAATCGTTTCTGCAACGCACCGGGATTGATACGCGCGCGCTTCTGATCAACGACGGCTCCGGGCTGTCCCGAAAGAACCTCGTGACCCCCCAGGCGATGCGAGGGCTTCTCGTCCACATGGCCGAGCATCCGAGGCGGGAGGCCTTCCTGTCTTCGCTGCCAAGGGGAGGGGAGGATAACACGACTCTCGATGGACGCCTTGCCCGGACGCCCGTGCGCGCCAAGACGGGGTCTCTCGCCTTCGTGCGGACCCTGAGCGGCTACGTGGAGCGTCCGGACGGCTCCCTCGTGGCCTTCACATTGTTCGCCAACAATTACACCGGGCCGTCCCACCAGATCACGCACACGATGGACGACATTGTTCGAATGCTGAGCGCACCGCCCTCGTGAGGCGCTCGTCCGGGGTGTCCCGGCACATCGCGTGCCCATTTCGCCGTGTTCCCACCGCATGTCGCGCTCTGCCCGTCGACTTCTCGCCGCCGCTGGGGTCTTTACGCTTCAGTGGTTGATCGTGGGCCGGCTGCGCATCTACGGCAGCTATCCGGATGCCGTGCTCCTCTTTCTGTGCTGGTATGCCCTTCGGGAAGGCCGCCGGCGCGGCACGCTGACGGGGGCGGGCTTGGGGCTGGCCATGGACGTGGCCTACGGCACCTGGGGCATCCACATGTTCGTAAAAACCCTGATCGGCTTCCTGGTGGGCCGCTTCGCGGTGGAGGAGCACACGCCCCTCATTATTCGCCCCCGGCAGGCCCTTCTTGGGAGCCTGGTAGTGGCCCTCCTCCACAATGGCCTCCTCGTTGCGCTCGTCGCGCTACAGACCCAGGCCACGACCGGCGTTCTCCTGTACGGCCTCTGGCTCGGCTCGGCCCTCTACACGGCCGTGGTGGGGGGGATTGCGACGCTGTTTGCGCAGTGAGGGATCAGTTGCGTATTTCGTGTTGGTATCCGTTCACATTCGGGGACGTACGCACTACGCAATACGCTCCTACGGCCACAATCTCATCTGCTCCAGCACAGCAGTCCCCATTGGGGTCAGGCGACGGTCACATCCAACACGTCGTCGAACGCCGACAGGACGCGCTGGCGGACCGGCGACCGTTCGTCCATGGCCACGAGGGGCAGTCGCACGTGCGGCTCCATCCAGCCGAGCGCGGCGCAGATGTCTTTGATGGGAATGGGGTTGGTTTCCAAAAAACAGGCCCGCATGGCCGGGAGGAGGTCGGCGTGCCGCTCGCGGGCGGTTTTGAGGTCGCCGTCGAGCGCAGCGTCTGCGAGCTCGCAGACAGCCTCCGTCAGGGCGTTGCTGATGACCGACACGACCCCATCGCCCCCCATCGCCAACAGCGGCAGTGTCATCTCGTCGTCCCCCGAATAGACGCCGAACCCGTCCGGCCGGTGAGAGAGAAGGTCATTGATTTGGCCGATCTCTCCCGAGGCTTCCTTGATGCCCATCACCTGTGGGACCTCTTCGGCCAGATGGAGGGCCGTTTCGGGGGCGATGTTGAAGCTCGTGCGGCTGGGGACGTTGTAAAGGATGAGAGGTGCATCAGCAGTCTCGGCAATGGTCTGCACGTGGGCCGTGAAGCCCGCCTGTGAGGGCTTGTTGTAGTAGGGGCCCACTACCAGGAGGCCGTCAGCCCCAGCCTCCAGGGCCGCCTCCGAGAAGGCGACGCTCTCGTCGGTGTTGTTCGTGCCGGTGCCCACGATGACCGGGACCCGCCCCTCCGCCGTCTCTACGGCGGCGTCCACGAGCCGGCGCCGCTCCGTTTCCGTGATGGTCGGGTTCTCGCCAGTCGTGCCCAGCACGACGAGGGCCGAGACGCCGCCCTCGATTTGGCGGTCGATCAGGCGTCGGAAGGCAGCCTCATCGATCGTGTCGTCGGAGGTGAAAGGCGTGACGAGGGCCGGGGCCGCGCCGCGGAAGAGAAGATCGTGTGCCATAGCAGGGGAATCGGGAGCGATTCGAGAGAGGAGTATGATGGGAGGATCAGGCGTCGAGCCAATCGTCAAGCACGTCGTCCAGCGTAAAGAGGCCGGTTCGTCCCTGTAGCCACTCCGCAGCCCGCAGAGCGCCCACCGCGAAGCCACGCCGGTTTTTGGCGCGGTGGCGGAGGGCGATGCGATCGTACGGGCTGTCGAAGCCGACCGTGTGCTCGCCGAACGTCGTGCCGGCCCGGGTGGAACTGACGTGCACGGCCGATGGGTCAATGCGCCGGTGTTGGGCTTCGGGATCGATGTGGTCTTTGCGGTCGAGCCCCTCCACCAGTTGTTCGCCGAGCATCCGGGCCGTGCCGCTGGGACTGTCCGCCTTTTTCGTGTGGTGCATCTCATGGACGAACGCATCGTACGTATCGAGCTCGTCCATGAGATCCGTCAGACGGTCGACCGCCCGGGAGAGCACCGCCACCCCGATCGAAAAGTTGGGCGCGTACAGCACGCCGGCCTCGTGGTGCTGGACGAGGGTCTGCACGTCGTCGAGGGCGTCGTACCAGCCGGTCGTGCCCATCACCACCGGCAGGTGCCACTCGCAGCAGCGCCGGAGGTGAGGGACGGCCAGGGAGGGGAGAGAGAAATCAACGGCCACGTCCACGTCGTCGAGAGCGGATCGCTCGGCGTCCAGGAACGGATGGTCCGAGTTGAAGCGGGCGGTCACTTCATGAGGCCCGTCCGCAGCCTCCGCCGCTACGGCCTGTCCCATCTGTCCAGTGCCGATGAGTGCAAGTTGCATGAGGGAAAAAGAACGATGGAGCTGAAAAGCGTCGGACACCCTTACGGATCTCCGCGTCGTCTTGTTATTCCCGCTGCGCTTGCCCCGACCGATGGGTGGACGTCGCAGACAAATTCGATGAAACGGAGCCGGGGGGCGTCCATGCGGGAACGTGCTGCAGTGCCGGAAGTAGAGCATGCACGCATTCTAACACGGGGCCATAGCTCAGTCGGTAGAGCGCTTGCATGGCATGCAAGAGGTCCGGGGTTCGAATCCCCGTGGCTCCACTTTGATGCCCCGAGCCGTGACCCTCCCCCCGCCCCGCGGCTCCGGGGCATCTTTTTGTTTGTGTGCAGTAGGGTGCGAGTGTGAGGTGTCCTACCGATGGCTATCTGCGCACTTGGCAGAGGGCGGACGTCTTTGGCGAGCGAAGTCGAATACCGGGGACTTTGCGTTTGAGGTCGAGACCGAAACTTGGTGCAAAATAAAAATCCCCGTAAGCGCCTGACGAGTAGACACTTACAGGGAAAGATGGTGGAGATGCCGGGAGTCGAACCCGGGTCCGTGTAGCCGTGCAGGTCGAACCTCTACCCGCATAGTGGATGCATTGAACATTCACGTCGCCCGTCTGCCCATCCACGAGGCCAGGGGGACGCTAAGGCTGATTAGAGTTCGCCGTCGTGTTCGCAGCCGGAGAACCTCGGCGGCTACACCCTTTTTGTCGATGTCTCACGCTCCCCAAGGGTCAGGAGCGACGTGAGACAGATGACGGCTTTACGCCGCCATCGCGTACGAGTAATCGTCCGCAGTTGCGATTCCTGACAGGTTTTACGAGCGGATCAGGGTGCTCGGCGGGACAGTTCGCTGCCCGTTACTACACGTCGAAGCCGTGTCATCCCCATATGTGAAAGAGCGTGGCGATCCGGGAGAGCAGGCCCATTTCGCCGCTTGTATGAGACGAAAGGGGGCCTGCACTGTTCCGACCCGCTCACTACAGACATATTTTACACATACAAACAACCCGTTTCATTACGCTGTACGCAGGCCGGTCATACGGCGGATGCGCCCACCGTCCGCTTCAGCGTTTCGAGTCGCTCCACCACCTCCGCCCGGTCCATCTGGCGGAAGCGCTCCGGCAGCAGGTCGCGGCTCGTGCATTCCAGCACCGCAGCGAGCTGTTGCAGCTCCACCTCCGTCGGATAGGTGGGGGGGATGAAGTCGTTGACGGTTTCCTGCAGGAGGGTTGGGGTGACGGTGCCGTCGTTCGATCCGGCGGCGCGGAAGGCGGCCCGCGTGAGGATGGCCTCCATGTCGGCCCCGCTGTAGGTCCGCTCCCCTTCCAGCAGCTCGGGAGGCACCTCGTCCATCGGAAGGTCCACGCCGGTGCGGTCCATCATCACCTGCAGCAATTCCTCCCGGTCCGCGCGGGTGTGGGGGTAGAAGAGCGACAGGTGCTCCTCGGCGCGGCCTTGCCGCTTCAGGTCCACCGGCATGAGGTCGGGGCGGGCCGTGACGAGGAAAAAGATCACGCGCCCGCGGTGGGCCGGGTCGCTCATGAACGAGACGATCTGCGAGAAGACGCGCTGGCTGACGCCGCTGTCGCCCTGCATGTCACGGTTGCCGAGGGCGGCGTCGGCCTCGTCGATCATGACGGCCACCGGCGTCATCGCCTCCAGCAGGTTCAGGATTTTCTCCAGGTTGCCCTCCGTCACGCCCTGCCACTGGGAGCGGAAGTTCTTAAGCTTCACCATCGGGATGCCGATCTCTCCGGCGAAGCAGTTGATCAAGAACGTTTTCCCACAGCCGACCGGCCCGCTCACGAGGTAGCCCATTGGGAGCACGTTGTGACGCCCCGTCTGCACGGCATGGGCCGCCTGTCGCAGATGCTGCTTGGCCTCGGTGTGACCCGCGATCAGGTCCAGCGAATTGTCCGTCTCGATGAACTCGAGCATCCCGTACGCCTCCGCCTCGATGAACTCCTTCTTGAGATCGGAGAGCGTCTCGGGCGTCAGTCGGTTTCGGTTTTCCAGCACGTCGGCCAGGATGGTCCGCAGCTGGGTGTAGTTGAGGCCCGCGCTGTTGGTGGCGAGGGCCTCGGGCGTCACGTCCGAGTGGCGGCGGAACAGGTCGTCGCGTTTCTCCAGCGCCCACTCGATGTACTGCCGCCGGTCGTTCTCCTCGGGGATGGGGACGTAGATCTCGGCGGTGTGGGGACTCTGGACGAGCTGCTGGTTCAGGTCCGTCAGGTTTTCGGTGAGGAGCGTCAGCGTAAAGTCGCTCTCCAGAAACAGCGAGTCGCGGGACCACTTCTGCAGGTAGACCAGCGACTGCCGATCCTGCGCCGAGTACATCGACGCCTCGGCCATCGGGGCCACGGTCTCCGCGTAGTCGATGACGCAGGCGATCCGCGTTTCGTCCGAGAGGCGGAGGCGGAAGTACTCCTCCAGCAGTTCGAAGACCTTGTCCGGCGCCTTTGGCAGATTGCCCTCGTACTCGGTGCCGGAGAGTCTGTCCTGGCCTGCGAGGGCGCGGTTGAAGTCTTTCCGCGAGGCCGCGTCCGCGAAGTGGATGCCTGCGCTGCGGTCGTAGAAAACCACCACGTCGCGGGCGGCAAACAGGTCGTCGGTCAGGAAGGTGCGGAGCGGCGGGTAGATGCGGGTACCGTCGCGGTCCTGCGTGGGCACCACGTCCCGGATGTCGCCATGCAGGATGAAGGTCGAGACGGTTTTGGTAAAATACTTCCGCGCCAGTGTCCGCGCCCAGGGCGGGTAGTGCGCCGTGTAGGGCTCGAGGGGTGGGGCCGTGTCCCGGTCCGGCGCCGACGTGTCGGGGAGCGGGCCGTCGCCCGATGGGTCTGCGGACGTCTCGGTGGAGCGGTTGGAATTGGACATGGCGATGGGAGAGGGGCGAGGCGAGGGACGTGCTTTGGATGAACGCGGGCGTCGTCGGTGGGATTCGGCGGCGGGGCTCAAATAAAGATGGGGACGACCTCCGTGATGGAGATCGCCCCCGGTGCGAGCAGCTCAAGAAGAGAGGATCAGAAGCCGAGACGGCGGTTGATTTCACTCCGGTAAAAAGCGCGCACCTCGCCGGAACGCAAGATGCGCGCTTAGAGAGAGCCGAGACGACCGTTTCAAACTACGCGATCGTGATGTCGTCGTCGAGGTACACGTCCTGGACGGCGTTTAGAATCTCGATGCCGTCCTCCATCGGCCTCTGGAACGCCTTGCGGCCGGTGATAAGCCCGATGCCCCCGGCGCGCTTGTTGACGACGGCCGTGCGCACCACCTGCTGCAGGTCATTCTCGCCGCTGGCCCCGCCGGAGTTGATGAGGCCGCAGCGGCCCATGTAGGTGTTGGCCACCTGGTAGCGGGTCATGTCGATGGGGTGGTTCGTGAGCAGCTTCTCGTCCACGAGCGACGGATCCTTCGCGTAGCCGCTGTCCGCCTGCTCGCGCATGGCCTGGTAGCCGCCGGTGAGCGTCGGCTGCTTCTGCTTGATGAAGTCCGCCTCGATGGTGGCCCCGAGGTGGTTGGCCTGGCCCGTGAGGTCCGCCGAGCCCTCGTAGTTCTGGCCGTTCACGACGAACTCCTTGTTGCGCACGTAGCACCAGAGGATGGTGGTCATGCCCAGCTCGTGCGCCCGGGAGAAGATTTTCGAGATCTCCTGGAGCTGGCGATTCGACTCCTCAGAGCCCCAGTAGATGGTGGCGCCGACGCCGACGCAGCCCATCTCGTAGGCGTCCTCCACGCGGGCGTAGGGCACCTGGTCGTACCGGTTCGGGTACGAGAGCAGCTCGCTGTGATTGATCTTGAGGACGAAGGGAATCTTGTGCGCGTAGTCCCGAGCGATCGATCCGAGCACGCCGTAGGTGGTGGCCACGGCGTTGCAGCCGCCCTCAAGGGCGAGCTTCACGATGTTCTCCGGGTCGAAGTAGATCGGGTTCGGTGCGAAGGAGACCCCGGCGGAGTGCTCGATGCCCTGGTCCACAGGCAGGATGGACAGGTACCCGGAGCCGCCGAGGCGGCCGTGGTTGAAGAGCTGCTGCATCGACCGCAGGACGCGCGGGTTGCGGTCCGAGTTTTTCCAAACGCGGTCCACGAAGTCGGGGCCGGGAAGGTGGAGCTGGTCCTTTGAAATGGTGTCGCACTCGTGATCGAGCAGGTATTCGGTCTCGTCGCCGAGATGCTTGGCAATGGGGGTACGGGTTGCTTGGGCCATGGGAGAGTGGAATCTTGTGCGGGAGAAACGGAAGGGAGGTCCGGTTGATCGTGCAGGTCGTGGCCTTGTCTCCTACGGAGAACGTCTACAGAATAGGAACTGAGAACGATTCTGTCCATGCCTTTGCGACGAAACCCCACCGGAACCTATAGAAAACATAGGAAATGGACGGAAGCGCTTCCAAATCGATCTGGTGATCAATTGCCTCGGCCGGGTCAACCTCATCGCGCAGGAATGAAGAGCAGAGAAGATGTTTGGTGGATGGATATGAAGCCGAGACACAGCGGGCGACGTGCATGAACGGCGCTCAAACGACCCCTGTAGCGGCG
>PXSZ01000049.1 GCA_003023105.1 Bacteroidetes bacterium QH_10_64_37 | reverse complement strand
AGGCCGTTCGTCGTAAAGTCGCGCACGTACGCCGCGCTGGCCGTAGCGAGGTACTTTGGATCGCGTCCGCTGAGGGCATTCTCGATTTCTCGAATCGTGCTGTCGGGGGCGAAGCCGGCAGTGCGCACGTTCGTGCCAAACCCGTAGCGCGTGCCCCCGAGCGAGAACTCGAACCGCCGGGTGGGGTCCAGCGGATACGTAGAGTTTCCGCTGGCGGAGGTGATGTAGGCGCGGCGAACGATGCTTGCGGCTTGAGTTCGTCCTAATCGAATCGTGTTTGACCCAGAGACAAGCGGCGTGTGGCTGACGGAGCCGCCCCAGTTGAACTGCCCGCGCTGGTTCATGTACGCCACCCCGCCCCCGATGTCACGGAAGGTGCCCTGCGCCTGCACCGCCACCGTGAGGCTCCGGTGGCCCAGCATGTCGCCAAACCGAAACCCGATGCCCCCCGACAGTCCGCCGCCGTACGGGCCGCCGACGGACGCCCCCACGCTGGGCGGCGCGATGGACGTAAGCGAAAGAGAGGGGTCGTAACTGTTGACCTCGTAGTCCACCGACTCGGGCGGCAGCCCGGTCGTCGGATCGTTGAGATACGACGCCACGAGTCCCATGTCCTGCGGCGAGTACGGCGGCAAAACGCCGGCACGTCCAGGTGTCCCCGCCGGCGTCGTCTGATCGGCCGTGGCACCGAGAGGCGTGCCCTGGATCTCGTCTGCCGGGCGGCGGAACCCGGTGTAGCGGTCGTCGGCGTAGACCGAGAACATCATGTCGCCGCTCTGTCGGGCAATGGACAGGGCGGGGGAGAGGGCCGTAATGCCGCTGACGCCCGTCTTCAAGCGCGTCACCCGGAAGAGGTCTCCGCTGGCCAGTTCCATGCGGTAGACGTCCTTGAATCCGTCCTGGGTGCTAATGAAGTAGAGGCTCTGCCCGTCTGGCGAAAACTGCGGGTTGTGGTGCAGCGCACTGCCAAAGGGTTCGCGGACGGTAATCTCACCGCTCGACACGTCGATCAGCCCAAGGTCCATGTTCTTCGACGGAGCGAGCACCTCGAGATTCGTCTCCGCGCGGTCGGTCGAGAAGGCGATGGTTTCGCCGTCCGGCGACCAGGTGGGGTCGAGATCCGCGTAGCGGTCATCCGTGAGCTGTCGGACCGACTTCGTCTCCAGATCGAGCACGTAGAGGTCGCTGATGCCCCCGTCGGTGCCGGTGAACGCGAGCCGGTTTCCGTCGGGCGACCATGCCGGATTCTTCAGCGCGGTGACGCCTTTCACCGAAAAATTCCGAGTGATCTCCTCTTTCTGCACGTTCCAGATCGTGATCTGGTTGTCGCCGTTCTCGTAGCTCACGAAGGCAAGGCGACGACCGTCAGGCGACCACGTACCGCCCGAGCTCATGAATCGCAGCGCGTTGAAGTGGGTCGTCGTGCCAGCCCGTTCAAGCTCCGCGATGACCTCTCCGGTCCTGGCGTCCGCTACGTACAGGTTAAACCGGAAGAGTTCACGCTCGGAGATGAACGCCACGTAGCGCCCGTCCGGACTGAGAGAGGGAGAAATGTTGATTCGTCCACCGTTCGTCTCGGGCGCGAGTACCTTCGTCCCGGCCGAGTCGGGGTGCGTGCGGCCCTCCATGCGGGGAAGGTAGGCGTCGCGCGTCGCCTGGACCCATTCTTTCGTGAGCGAGTCGGGCGAGATGCCGAATAGCTCCGCGTAGGTGGAATCGAGCCCCACCTGTCCGCCCCGCTTAAAGAGGTTGGTCACGGCCTGATCGCCGTACTTGCCACCGATGTAGGCGAGGTAGGCCTGCCCGTAGCGGTAGGGAAAGTACTCCTGCGGATTGGACAGGCCCTCGAAGGAGGGCATGTCGTCGCGCCGCACGGCGTCCCGCATCCACATGGCCGTGTGGGGGTCTTGACGCCCCACCGACAGATACTCCGCCATTCCTTCGACCAGCCACGTCGGAAGGTTTTGGAGGCTAATGTCGAGGCTGTCCGCATTGAGCGCGAGGTCGTACTGGAAAGAGTGTACCAGCTCGTGCCCTAGCACGTGGTTCGTCTCGCCGTACGACGGGGAGAAGGGCATCACGACCCGTTCGCGGAGCGGCTCCGTAAAGGCGCCGGTGCCGGGGCTGATGGGCTGCGGTATGACGTTGGTCTGCTTGAAGTCGGCGTCATTGGCGTAGAAGATGATCGGCTTCCTTTCGTTGAAGCGGTTCAGAAAGACTTCGGTGTGACGCTCGTACCACCGCTCGGCCATGCGGGCCGCGTCGCGTACGGCCCGCTTCTCCGGCGGGTAGAAGTAGAGGCCGAAGTGCTCCGTATTCAGCGTTTTAAAATTGAAGGTGTCGTACTGGACCTTATTTCGCCCAAAATATTGAGCGTGCGCATCCGGCACGCCGAGGAAGATGAGCGTCGTCAGTGCGAGGAGAGAGGCAGAGACCCCTAAGAAATGAGATCGCACGGCGAGAGGGCTGCATCGAGCGGAAGAAGTGAGCAGGGCAGCCTGGGTTGTCATGGAATTGGAACACGTAAACGTATTCATGCTCCACAGTAGTTCCGACATGCATGCTCGGAATCCGTTACAGGATGTTCGTTACAGAAGGTGGGATGATGCCGGGTGCACGGTGATGGCCGTCATCGTTATTTTGAGGGACTCGTGCCCGGCAGTGGCATTAGCGTTCGGCGAGGTGTACGCGGTCGAGTGTCCCCGGGCGGCTCTACGCAGCTCGCGGCCAGCCATAGCCTCATCGTGGAAGGATCAGCGATGAGTGACGCCCGGGTGCTTCTCGGGGTGCTCGTCGAACTCGGGCTCATCGTACCGGCCAACACAATGATCAGCCGGCAGGGGGCGCACGACGTGGCCGACCTGGCAAGGGGCGACGCGCGGAAGGCATTGCTCATCCTGGGCGTGATGACGGCCCACTCATTTGCCGAGGGATGGGCGTGGGGGGGCTCCTTCGGGGGCGGGGAGGAGCTCGGCCTCTTCATTACCGCCGCGATTGCGGTGCACAACATTCCGGAGGGCCTCGCCATCAGCCTCGTGCTCGTGCCGCGCGGCACGCCGGTCTGGACGGCGGCGGGGTGGAGCATCTTCACGAGCCTGCCGCAGCCAATCATGGCCCTGCCGCCCTTCCTGTTCGTGCTCGTGTTCGATCCGTTCTTGCCCGTCGGGTTCGGGCTGGCTGGCGGCCGGGGCGATGATCTGGATGGTGTTCGCGAAGCTCATCCCGGACGCGCTCGAAGACGTATCCGGCCCCACCGTGGGGGTGGCCGTCACGCTCGCCTTCGTTGCCCTCTTCGCGGTGTAGACCTTTGTCCTTCACGCGTGAGGGCCGGTCGGGGGTCGGCAGTTTTACCAAGAACGGCCTGCTGCGACGCGAAACGACCGCAGACCGCAGTCGGCCGTCTCTCCGGGCACCGGTTCTGAGCAGGGGTCCGGCGAGGCAACACAGATTCCGAGGCGCGGAAATGAAATCAAACAGGCCACTCCTGCTGCGTCCAGGCCTGGTCCCAGAACATCCACTCGTAGCGGACGCTGGTGGTGAAGGCCGTTTTGGCGCGGGTGCGGGTCGGCTTGTCGGCCGCGTCGGCGAACCGCTGGAGGCGCTCCAGGAGGTTGTCCATGTACTCGTTAAACTCGGGATCGCGGTACATGGCGAGCCACTCGGCATAGGGATGATCCTCCGGAATGTCGCCCATCTCGCGCTCCATCCGCTGGCCGAGCTCTACGTAGAGCCAGGGGCAGGGCGTGAGGGCCGCCACACCCTCGACGAGCCTCCCCCGCTGGGCCCGCTCAATCATATGGTTCTGGTAGGCGCGGTTGTTGGGCGTGAGCTTCAGCGTACGGATGTCCTCGGGGCCGTAGCCGAGCTGCTCGCCGTACCCCTCGTGGAGCTCGCCCTCCACCACGATGGCGAGGCGGGCCGCGTCGATAAACCAGAGCTTGTCGTCCGGGTCGGGGCAGCGGGTGGAGAGGAGCGAGGCGGCATCGGCGAAGGCCTCCAGATAGCGTGCGTCCTGCATCTGGTAGAACTTAAAAGTGTCCGCCTCCAGGGTGCCCTCGGCGAGGGCATGCACGAGCGGGTGGTCGAAGGCCTCCGTCCACGTGTCGTCGGCGTGGTCCAGGCAGGCCTCTGCGAAGGGCGGCACCGAGAATTCGCGGGTGTCGAGGGGGGCAGTCAGGTCCATGGGCATACAGCTTCGCGTGATCGGGGAATCGAAAAGCAAGCGCGAAGCCAGAGACGATGGCGCCCACAGGGCGACGGGAAGAAATGTGCTTTCCTGCGCCGGTATGAACCGGATCAGGTTCGGAGGGTCTCTCTCAGCCCGGCCGCCGCGTGGCGCCGAACACCCCTAGCTTCGTTACGAACGTAGGATGGAGGAGGGGCAAATACAACGGAGCTCGCGTGGGTATTCGGTTAAGCACCGTCGGGAGGCGAGACGTCCCAGACCAGTCCCTCGGGTCCGGCGTTGACAACAGGCGTCGGCCCAATCTCCGCCGTCTCGCCCCCGCTGCCGTGGATGTGGCCACACACCGTGAGAATCGGCTGCTTTGCCTCGATCGTCTCGCGGACCGCGGTGCTGCCAAGGTGTTTGCCCTTCGAGTCGCGGTCGACCGCGTGTTTGGGCGGGGAGTGGGAGACGAGAACGGCCCCGTCCGGACAGTCCGCCAGAAGGGAACGGGCTTCCTCCTCGGAGAGGTCGTAGCTCCAGGGCCCGAACGGGGTGATCGGCACGCCCCCGCCGAGGCCGTAGAAGGGAATTCCCTTGATCGTCACGCCGTTGCCGTGCAGCACGTGCGCCGCCGGCCAGCCGGTGGCCGACAGCTGCTCGGCCATCTCGTCCTCGGTCTCGGCATTGCCGGGCACGAGCACGGTGGGTGTGTCAATGGCGGAGAGGGCCTCGATGGGCGCTGCGAGGTTGCGGCGGGCCACGCAGAAGTCGCCGGCCCCGACGACCACGTCGACCTCCGCGGCGCGGTCCGCGAGGCGGCGGCAGGCGTCGAGATCGCCGTGCACGTCGCTGAAGAGGAGAAGCTGCATTTGCGTGTGGGCGTGACGTTGCGTCTGGGCGTGTGGGCGTTGGTCGGTCTCCCGATTCAACTCGGCGTTGTGCTATTCTGTCTCCGAGGATGTGCTCTCCCGTTTACGCCCTTCCCGCATCCACGCGTTGAGTTCGGCGAGGGCGACGCCGGTTCCGGAAACCGGCTCTACGTCGTCAAACGGGGAGCCTTTCGGGGACGGTCGCAAGGAGACGGTGCTTCCGTCGACGCGGCGATCGTCTCGATGAAGTCCTCGCAGCTGGTGCAGTGCATGCCGCGAACGTGGAGGAAGGCCGTTTCGATCTCCGGCGCGTGCGCTCCGTGATCGTGGTCGTGTCCATTGCCGTGGTGGCAGCAGGCGTCGTGGTCGTCTCCGTCTGCTCCTCCGCGACGCGATGTGCCTCCAGGCAGCCGCTGCAGCAGAAGACGCCGTCCACGTCGTCGGCCGTGACGAGGTCGTCGGTCGGAGCGTCGCAGTAGGTGCAGGTGTCCATGGGGATGTAGGGATGTCGGCTCGCCGAGGCTATTTCTGAAACCGCTCCGTTTCTCATTCGATCCCCGGAGGAGCGGGTGGCGGCGTGCGGGAGCGGGCCCGACAACCTCATCCTGGTTTCAAGCCGTGGACTTGGGCGAAGACCGTGTGCTTTGTAGATTGGCAAGTCGTTGGCACCTCTTCCTGCGCAATCCTTCGTTCCCAAGATGACCTGGTGGGAAGCCTTGCTCCTCGGCCTCATCCAGGGCCTCACCGAGTTTATTCCCGTCTCCTCTTCCGGCCACCTCGTACTGGGGCAGCACTTGTTGGGCCTCGGCGCCGATCAGGCCGATGTGACGTTCGAGGTGTTCGTTCACTTCGGCACCGTGCTCAGCATTCTCACTGTGTACTGGAACGACGTGGCGGAGCTCCTGGGGGAGGCGTGGGCCGGACTGCGGGCGCCGGGCGCCGTTCCCACGCGCTACGCCGAGAACGACACCTTCCGCCTCGGGGTCTTTATCCTCATCACCCTCGTGCCCACCGGTGTGGCGTATGTGCTCTTTCGGGAGCCCCTGGAGCAGGCGTTCAACAGCCCGCAGTTCACGAGCGCCATGCTACTGGTAACGGGCGTGCTCCTGCTCCTCACAATGATTCGGCCGCAACCGGAAGGCGAGTTGAGTGTCATCAAGTCCTTTGTCGTCGGCGTCGCGCAGTCGTTCGCTCTGATTCCGGGCATCTCGCGGTCGGGGGCCACGATCTGCACGGCCCTCTACCAGAACGTGCGCCCGGAGCGGGCGGCCAACTTCTCGTTTCTGATGCTGCTGCCGGTAGTCGTGGGAGGCACCATTCTCAAAAGCCTGGAACTCGCGGAGCAGGGGGTCAGGACGGCGGGGCTGTCCCTGTTTCTGGGTACGGGGGCGGCGTACGGCTCCGGCATCGTGGCCATCCACGTGGTGCTCGACGTGGTGCGGCGGGGGAATCTGGAGTACTTCGCGTACTACTGTTTCCTGGTTGGGGGACTCGGGCTCTGGCTTCTTTAGGGTGTGGGGGTATTTGCGTGTGGGAGTGTGGGCGTTCTCCACTTCGTACTGAAATGCCACTACTACGCCCAAACGCCCGCACGCCCAGACGCCCATACCCAAAACAGGGGTGGAAAGAACGTCTTTATCCTGCGCGTCAGCAACCGTGTGAATGATGGCGTCCTCGAAGGTGTCGTCCGCGCTCGTGGAGCGGAGTCCGGTGTACTACGGGTGGGTGGTGCTCGGCATCTCGACGCTGGGGATGGCGGCAACCTTGCCGGGGCAAACGGCGGGCGTGTCGCTCTTCATCGACGCGTTCATCGAGGACCTCGGGCTGTCGCGATCGCTCGTCTCGTGGTTCTACACCGTGGCGACGGTGCTCGGCTCCCTTGGCCTGCCGCTCGTGGGGCGCCTCGTGGACCGCTACGGGCCGCGCCGCATGGCCGTCGCTGTGATTGCGCTCTTCGCGGCGAGCTGTGCGGGAATGAGTCAGGTGAGCGGCTGGATCGGCGTCTTTGTGGGCTTCGTGTGCCTGCGCGGCTTCGGACAGGGGGCGCTCGGCCTCCTCAACAACCACGCGGTCAACCTGTGGTTTGAGCGGCGGCGCGGGCTGGCCGTCGGGGTGCTGGGGCTCGGGATGGCCGGGGCTACGGCCCTCTTCCCGCCCCTCATGGAGGAAGGGCTCCAGGTCTATGGCTGGCAGACGACCTACCTGATCATGGGCCTGCTCCTGGCGACGATCATGCTGCCGCTCGGCGCCCTCCTGTACCGCGATGCGCCGGAGCGCTACGGCCTCTCGCCCGACGAGGCGGGGCCGGCCGCCGACAACGAAACGGTGCCCGACGACGCCCCGGACGAGGCTCCATCGAGTGATGCGGCGGTGCGCGGGGTGCGCCCCGAGACGGCATACCGGACGTGGACGTTCTGGCTCTTTACGGGGGCGGGCGTGTGCACGGCGGGTTTCGGGACGGGGCTCCTCTTCCACCACTTCTCGATCCTGGAGGAGGTGGGCGTGGCGCGCGGCCTGGCCGCGCAGTTTTTCGTGCCGCTCGGCGTAGCGACGGCGATCTTCAACGTGGGCACCGGATGGCTCGTAGATCGGTATCCGCCGCGCTTTCTGCTCGCGGTTCAGCTGGCCCTGTTCGGGGCGATGATGGGGCTGTTGCCGATGGTCAATACGACCGTGGAGGTGTGGGCGTACGGGGGCGTCTTTGGCATCTCGCAAGGGATGCAGCAGGCCCTCCTCGGCAGCGCCTACGCCTACTACTTCGGTCGGGCGCATCACGGCACCATCCGCGGCCTGGCGAACACCGTCTTTATTGGCGGCACAGCGATTGGCCCGGCGGTGCTGGCGATGGGGCCGGATTTCATGGGGGGCTTCGCGCCAATCCTGTGGGTCTGTACGCCGATTCCGCTCGTGCTGGCCCTCGCCGCGCTCCTGGGGTGGGCGGCGGAGTAGGAGAGAGGAGTGAACCTGTCTCCCGGGTGTCGAGTTGTCCCGGATGGGCTCAATTCTTTGCGTGTACACGAGGTCAAACCCCATGCGCACGCTCGATGCCATCCGGGCTCAGCTTCAGGCGGAGGTCCCGACGCTGCGCGAGCGCTACAATGTGGAGCGTCTCAGCATCTGTGGATCATACGGGCGGGGCGAACAGACGGAAGACAGCGATCTCGATCTGCTCGTGACCTTTACCGAGACGCCCGGTCTTATTGCGTTCGTTGGACTCGAACACTACCTGGAGGGT
>PXSZ01000048.1 GCA_003023105.1 Bacteroidetes bacterium QH_10_64_37 | reverse complement strand
CTGGATGCGTGGACGTATGGACGTGAAGGCAAGGGGGCGCCGCAAGTTTCCGACCGATCTCACCGAACCTGTGACGCTCTCTTGAAGCATCATAGCAACACGCCGGCGGCAGGTCCCGACGAGGGTGGACCTGAAATTAAGTAGACGCGCGAAAGAACCTTTGAGAAGAAGTCATTCCGAGCGGAGCCGAGGAATCTTCTTGATGGTTGGCGGAAGCAGTCTTCATCACGGCATTTTTCCGGATGAGGCGTTCTCGCCGGGCTTGGAGAGATTCCCAGAGGAGGACCCTTCGGGCCCCTTCGACTCTCTCCACCCTTCGGTCGTCGATTGCTCAGAACATTGTCCTCGATTACCATCGGGATGACCGTCGACTTAAGATATTTCTGCGTGTCTACTTAACCGTTGCTGCGTTCTACAAGAGCAAACAAAAAACCCTGACCGGAGCACTCCGGCCAGGGGCCTGCATCGACAACGCCCCCTCTCCCTCCGACAGGGATCGTAGCAGAAGAATGGAGGGGGCAGTCCAGTTATTGAATTTCGATCTGGCGCGGCTTCACTTTCTCCGTCTTCGGCACGGTCACGGTCAGCACGCCGTTGTCGTACGTGGCGTCGATGTTGTCGGCGTCCACCGTGCGGGGCAAGGTAAAGGAGCGGCGGAACTGTCCGAAGGAGCGCTCCACACGCACGAACTCTTCGTCTTCGTCGGTGTGAGTGCTCTTCCGCTCGCCGCTCACCACCAGCTCGTTGTCCTGGTAGCTAATCTTCAGCTCGTCCTTGCTCATCCCGGGCATGTCGAGATGCAGGCGGTAGGACTCATCCGTCTCGGTGAGGTCCATCTGAGGGCGCCAGACGGCCCGGGACGACGAGCTCTCCTGGGTCTGCTCCCGGGAGGGGAAGAACCGGTCGAAGACGCGGTCGATTTCGTTCTGGAGGCTGTTCAGGTTTCGGTTTCGGGTGCGGGTCAAGCGAGTCATCGTTGGATGGAGAGATTCGGTGAGAATGGGTTTGCGAGAAGGCGGGGATCCGACTCTGTGGGTCGGCTCCTCGCCTCTAAGTGGCATTCATCCGTAGGAGCAACACCTGTACCACCCGCGATTCTCCCGCTCTCTCCTGTCAGTTCGACGGAGAGATCGGACGACGTGACAGCCGGACCGACGGGATCCGCAATTGTGACAACCCACCGATTCATCGTTTTGTCGCGGCGTTGACGATTTCGCAGACCTCCTGCCAACTCGTCTTGCCGAGCCAACATCCTCAGGTGCACGTTGCCGGCAGGATCTGTCCCTCTGCGGTGCCAAAGCCGACCCGGTACCCGTCCGCGTCCGCGTAGGCCCGCATGATCACCCGGTCGCCGTCTTCGAGGAACGAGCGCGTGTCGTCGCCGGACAGGAGCACCGGCTCCTCTCCCTGCCACGACAGTTCCAACATGCTGCCGTAGCTTTCCTCCGTGGGCCCGCTGATGGTGCCCGAGGCCATGAGGTCGCCAGGCCGCGCGTTGCACCCGTTGATGGTGTGGTGGGCCAGCTGCTGGCGCATCGTCCAGTACAGATGCTTCGTGTTGCTGCGGCACACCGTGTGGGGAGCGGACATTGACGGCGTCTGGAGGTCCACCTCCAGCGTGATGTCGTAGGCGGCGTCGCCGTCGGCCTGCAGGTAGTCGAGGGGCTCAGGATCCTGCGCGGGGCCGGCGGTCCGGAAAGGCTCAAGGGCTGCCATGGGCACGACCCACGGAGAGACGGTGGTGGCGAAGCTCTTGCCCAGGAACGGGCCGAGGGGGTCGTACTCCCAGCCCTGGATGTCGCGGGCGCTCCAGTCGTTGACCAGCACCATGCCGAAGATGTGGTCGCCTGCCTCGTCGATGGGGATGGGCGTGCCGAGCTCGTTGCCGTTGCCGACGAAGAAGCCGGTTTCGAGCTCAAAGTCGAGCAGCTTCGTAGGACCAAAGACTGGCGGTTCGTCGGCGTTCGGACGCGTCTGGCCGCAGGGGCGTCGCACGTCGCGGCCACTCAGGATGACGGAGCTGGCCCGGCCGTGATACCCCACCGGCAGGTGCACCCAGTTGTCCTTCAGCGCGTTCTCGGCGCCCCGAAACATGGTCCCGACGTTGGTCGCGTGCTGCTTCGAGGAATAAAAGTCCGTGTAGTCGCCCACGTCGACGGGCAGCTGGAGCGTGACGTCGGCCCGCAGGTGGAGTGCTCGCTCCTGAAGGGACGCGTCGTCGCGCAACTCGGCCGTGTCGTCGCGCAGAAGCGTCTGGACCCGATCGCGGACGGCCGTCCAGGCCGACGGGTCGAGCGCCATGAACTCGTTCAGGGCGGATTGTGCAAAGGGACGGGCGTTCCGAAGTCCGGAGAGGTCGAAGACGCTCTCTTCACTGAGCACAGCGAGGTCGAGCACGTGGTCACCAATAGCGACGCCCACACGCGGAACCGTTGACGTGGGGGGGGTAAAGACGCCGTACGGAAGATTCTGGATGGGGAACGGGTGCTCATCGTCCACGTCGAGAAACGATGAGAGAGAGGGATCGGTCATGTTATGCGTTGGGGGTCAGGAGTTTTGAGTCATGAGTTGGGGAGGCAGGAGGTGATGAGGCAGAAGGGAGTGGAGACGAGCGGAGGTGAATCGGAGTCGGTTGAGGGGGTGTCGGCGGCATCAGAGCAGTTCGAGATCGCGGAGGTGGTCGATGGGTTCCTCGAAGCTGCAACTGCCAAACGAGAGGGCCAGCGTCTCCCGGGCGTGCTTTACTCCGTCGAGCGAGACGGTGAGGTCGCGCCAGGCGAAGGTGTCTTTGAGAAACCGGAAATTGTCCGGAGTCTCCTCACGGAGGATGGTCTGCACGTCGGGCGCGTCGAGGCCGTGCTCAGCGACCAGCACTGCAGCGGCGAAGACGTTGAGGAAGCCGTGCATCTCGGTGTCCAGCCCGTCGTCGTAGTGACGCACCGGGTGGTGCAGCCCTGCCGTGGCCTTGAACGGAATGCCCGCGTCGCGGCACGCTACGATGAGAGCGGCCACGTCGTCGACGGCGGGAACGTCGGTCGGCTCGTCCCCCCCACAGCGCACCTTCAGTCCAATGACCGTGCGGGCGGGTACGGCCTGCCGGCTGTTGTGCTCGGCCACTGCGGCGCACAGTCCCGACAGCTGTCGGGACGCCACCGCATCGCTTCGCATGGGCACTTCCAGGAAGAGGTCGAGCTTTGCCGTGCCGGCCGCCACGAGCTTGCGATTCACGGCGTCGAGAAACGACGCGACTTCCTCTCGCGAGCCGCCCACGAGGGCCTTTGGGAGGGGCACCTCCATGACGCCGACCTGTGCACGGCCCCCATGATTCTCGTCGAAAGTCCCGATCACCTCCAGGTCCCGACCAAACGCCTCCAGGAACGTGTCCGCCGTGCCGCCTCCGGTTCCGAGCACCGAGAAGACGTAGGGCTCGCCTTCCTTCAAGAGGTTCCGATAGGCCGTTAGATCGGGCAGGCGGCGGACTGGAAGCACAAAGCGCGACAGCATCCACGCCTCTTCCTCCCGGCGATACGCCGCGTAGTTCTGGAGCGCCCGATGGAGCGACAGGTCTGCCGGCGGGAACAGGCCGGCGTAGTCAACAATTTCGTGCAGCAGCGTCCGGAGACTCGGCGCAACGAGCGAGTCGGAGGGATTGGGCGATTCCATTTTCGTGGAGAACGGAGAAAGAAGAATGAGAAGCGCACGTCCAGGCACGAGCGGAGGGCATCTCCGGTTCGGGAGACCTTGCCCAGTGGTCTCCAAGAAAGCCCAGTGGTCTCCAAGAAAGCAAAGCGGGCGAGCAGTTACAACGCACGGGCGTCCAAATCCGATGGATCGGAAGTTCACGAATGAGAAACGGAAACGTATTGAATGCGCTCTTCATTCTCAGTATCATAATAACCAATTGGACCCCGTCGTTTAGCAGTCCGTTTCCCGGAGTGGGTTGTATTAGCATTGCCCATTCGGCAGGCGGAATGTGAACGTCGCATTCTCACCGACCCCTACTGACTTACGACTTCTCACCATGACGACGCGACAGTCAGCGCTCTTTGCACTCTTTTTGGGCAGCCTCGGGCTCGTGGCCCTTTCGGGATGCTCGGCCGGAAACCCGAACATGAGCGCCGCCGAAGGCGCCATGGAGCAGGGAGACTACGACCGGGCCTTGGCCAACGTCGACTCGGCGATCACCCAGGACTCGGCCAACGTGGAGGCCTACACGATGAAGGCCCGCATTCTGCGCCAGAAGGCCGACAGCACCACGCCCCCAGAACAGTACAAACAACTCTACCAGCGGGCCCGCGAGGCGGAGCAGAAGGCGATCAAGTTTGATCCGGGACAGCGGAGCACCATCAATAACCAGCGCAAACTTGCGTTCATCGAAGAGTACCAGAAGGGTGCTGATGCATTCAACGAGGCCCGAAAATCGAGATCCAAAGACGACTACATGAGGGCCGCCGCCTTCTTCGGCGCCGCGGGTGCCATCCGGCCCGATTCGACCGGCCCAATTCTGAACGAGGCCTTTGCTCGTCTCCAGGCGGCTCGCCTTGAGGGCGGAAAGCAAGGCACCCAGGAAATGACCGAGGTGATCCCCATCCTGGAGACGTACATTGAGAAGGAGGATCGACCGTCGAAAGATGCGTACACCATTCTGGCGCAGCTCTACCGCCAGAACAAACAGCCGGAAAAGGCCGTCGATCTGACGGAGACCGCCATCGACGACCTGTCGAATCGACCGACCCATATTCGGGTGTCGGGCACGCAGGGCGTGGATTATACCGGAACCGTCGAGGTCGGCGGTTCTTCTCGGAGCGTGGAGGGGACGATCCCCGACCGAATAGAATTGTCGAACAGTGAGGGGATGGTGTCGGGATCGTTCCAGAAACCAGAGGGAGGCAAGCAGCAGACGAAGGGCCGATTGCAGGTGGCCCTGTACATGCAGGGGACCGAGTTGGCGTCGGAACAGACCACGTCTCCCGGCGAGTCCCTGGATATCTCGGCGGACCTTTCGGCCCAGACGCCCTTCGCTGAGCTCCAGAACCAGCGCCTGAATGCGCTCAACAGCACTGGAAACACCGAGCGGGCCATGAAGGCGTACCGGGAACAAATTGAGCAGAATCCCGACGATGCGACCTACCGGTACAACTACGGCTCGCTCCTGCTGAACGCCGACCGCTACGATGAGGCGGCCGAGCAACTTGCGAGGGCCGTCGAACTCGACCCCGATGATCCCAAGAAGCAGTACAACCTGGGCGCCGCATACCTGAACAAGGGCGTAGCCCTTCAGGACAGCCTTGTTTCTCTGCGGGACTCCCTCATGGCGAAGGAGCAATCCCCGACCGAAGAGGAACAGAAGATGGTGAAGGAGCTGGATGAGCAGCGACGCGGGCTCTTTAAGGACGCTATTCCCCCCCTCGAACGGGCCCGGCAGCTGAGCGGACCAGGTGACCAGTACCGACAGAATGCCTGCTCGGCGCTGTTCCAGGCGTACGTGCAGACCGAACAGACGGAGAAGGCCGAGGAGGTCAAAGCGTGTGCCGGACAAGAAGTAGGGGGTGGTAATGGAGAAGGCAACGGGCAAGGGAACGGCGGAGGCGGAGGCTGACCCGATCTCGACATCTCTTGCGGTGCCTGGTCCTTGTGTCGTATCGTCAATCAGCCGCCCCGGGTCTCCCACTGGAGGCCTGGGGCGTTGTATGTGAAAACAGCGGTCCGCTCAGTCGATTGGAACCGCCTCCGGGACCCCGGATTGTGACCCTGGGATGTCGAGCCCTTCTTCTCTCGCGAAAAGTCCTCGTCTCGAACAGTTGCACACTGCTCCAACCCCAGTCCTCCTCTATGTCAGACTCTCACTCTTCGTCGGACGACCCGCGTGCTGAGGCCGGTCGAGGATTCGGCACGCGGGCCGTGCATGCCGGGCAGCAGCCCGACCCCTCCACCGGTGCGGTCATGACGCCCATCTACCAGACCTCGACGTACGCACAAGAGGCTCCCGGGAAGCATAAGGGACATGAATACTCGCGAGTGTCCAACCCTACGCGCTCGGCGCTGGAGGGCAACCTCGCCTCCCTGGAGGGTGCCGAGCACGGCATTGCGTTCAGCTCGGGCGTGGCCGGCATCGACGCCCTCGTGAAGAGCCTGCGTCCCGGCGACCACATCGTGGCCACGGACGACCTGTACGGGGGCACCTACCGACTGCTACGGGAGGTCTTCGAGCCGCTCAATATTGAGACCTCGTTCGTGGACATGAGCGACCCGGACGCTGTGGTGGAGGTCTTCACCGACACCACAACGCTCCTCTGGATCGAGACGCCGACCAATCCCCTCATGCGCGTGGTGGACATCGAGTCGCTCAGCGAGCGGGCCCACGCCCACGACGTGACGGTGGCGGTGGATAACACCTTCGCCACGCCCTACCTCCAGCAGCCCCTCTCCCTCGGCGCGGACCTCGTGTTGCACTCCGCGACGAAGTACCTGGGCGGGCACTCCGACCTCATCCTCGGGGCCGTGTGCCCCGCCTCCGACGCGTGGGCCGAGCGGCTGCGCTTCCAGATCAAAAGCACCGGCGCCCCCCCCGGCCCCATGGACTGCTTCCTGACTCTGCGCGGCACCAAAACGCTCCACCTGCGCATGGAGCAACACTGCGCCAACGCGCGGCGGCTCGCCCAGA
>PXSZ01000056.1 GCA_003023105.1 Bacteroidetes bacterium QH_10_64_37 | reverse complement strand
TACGCGATGACGCATTAGGTTTGGAGGTGTGGAAGTTTGGAAGGGTGGAGGAGTGGACGGGTTGCGCTTCCATACATCCATACCTCCACGCTTCCAACCGTTGCGCCTCCGGCTTCACGTTGTCCCCGCGCTGTGGTAGCTTGTTGGATGTCCATTTGATTTCTCCTGCATCGCTGCTCCAATTTCCCCGTTTCCGATGAGTGCGCTCCGCAACGAGGATCCCGAGATCTACGATGTTATTCAGAAGGAGGTGCAGCGCCAGAACGACGGTCTGGAGCTGATCGCCTCCGAAAACTTTGCCTCCCGCGCTGTCCTGGAGGCGATGGGCACGGCCCTCACGAACAAGTACGCCGAGGGCCTGCCGGGCAAGCGGTACTACGGCGGCTGCAAATTTGTGGACCAGGCCGAAGAGTTGGCCCGCGATCGGGCAAAAGAGCTTTACGACTGCGACTGGGTCAACGTTCAGCCGCACGCGGGCGCCCAGGCCAACGCGGCGGTTTACCTTACCCTCCTGGAGCCGGGCGACACCTTCCTCGGGCTCGACCTGTCGCACGGCGGGCACCTCACCCACGGCTCACCCGTCAACTTCTCCGGCATCCTCTACAACGCCGAGTACTACGGCGTGGAGGAAGACACCGGCCGCATCGACATGAACAAGGTGCGCGACCGGGCCAAGGAGGTGCAGCCCAAGATGATCTCGATCGGGGCGAGCGCCTACCCGCGCGACTTCAACTACGAGGCGTTCCGCGAGGTGGCCGACGAAGTGGACGCCCTCCTCTGGATGGACATGGCCCACACGGCCGGCCTCATCGCGGGCGACGTGCTCACCGATCCGATGCCGCACACCCACGTGGTGACCACTACCACCCACAAGACGCTCCGCGGCCCGCGCGGCGGGATGATTCTGGTGGGGAAGGACTACGAGAACCCCTTCGGCAAGACGGCGCGCAAGAGCGGGCGGACCAAAATGATGAGCGAACTGCTCGACTCGGCCGTCTTCCCCGGCACGCAGGGCGGCCCGCTCATGCACGTGATCGCCGCGAAGGCCGTGGCGTTCAAGGAGGCGCTCCGCCCCGACTTCCGCGACTACTCGCAGCAGATCGTCGAGAATGCAAAGGCGATGGGCGCCGCGCTCAGAGAACGGGGGTACGATCTCGTCTCCGGCGGCACCGACAACCACCTCGTCCTCATCGACCTGCGCAACAAGGGCCTTACCGGCAAGACGGCCGAGCAGGCCCTCGAAGAAGCGGGCATCACCGCCAACAAGAACATGGTCCCCTTCGACGACAAGAGCCCCTTCGTGACCAGCGGCCTGCGCCTGGGCACCCCCGCCATGACCACGCGCGGCTTCGGTCCGGACGAGTTTGTCCGGGTGGCGGAGCTGATCGACCGGGTGCTCCAGGCCCCGGAGAATGAGGAGGTACAGTCGGCCGTGGAGCGGGAGGTGAACGCCCTGTGCGATCAATTTCCGCTGTACGACTTTGTCGTGGCGTAGGAGGGAACGCACCCTCGTATCCGACGGTTCACAATCCAGCACTGAGCATTCCGGCCCCATTCACTCATTCCGCTCACTCTTAGTTCTCGTGTGCCCTCATGCCGTCGATGGATTGTGGTACGTTTAGCTCCTCGTCCCGGGCCGAGCTCATCGAGATCGGTCGCCGGCTCTACGAGCGTGCCCTCGTGCGCCGCGAGGACGAGCTGATTACCGACCCGCGAGGGCAGCCCATCGGGTGGCTCCTGGACACGCGCGTGCCCACCCTGGACGGCGAATTGTTTACGGAGGTGGGGGCGGTGCTCGCCGAGCGTCTGCGGGAGCGCAATGCGCAACAGATCGTAGGGTACGGCTTTGGCGCGCATCCTCTCGTCTGCAGTGTGCTCTCCGTGGGCGAGGGCGACGGCTTTAAGGGCGGGCTCGTGCGAGAGACGCGGAAAGAACATGGGCGTCGGCGGCTTGTGGAGGGGCCCGTCGACCCCGACGCGCCGGTCGTGCTGGTCGACGACATCATCAATAGCGGCCGGAGTGCCTCCGAGGCCCTGACGCTTCTGCGCGGCGCCGGGTTCACGGTCGAGGGGCTGATGACGCTGTTCAACTTTACGTGGAGCAGCGGCCAGGCCCGCATCGAGGCCGAAGGGCTGTGGGTCGATTCGCTGCTCGACCTCAACCTCCAGGAGGGCACGAGCAGCAGCTCGGACAGTGTATGATTTGCGTTGTACTGTATGGTTTGCGTTGTACGTTGAGTAGCCTGTCCCGATAGTGATCGGGGCTCGACTACCGTCGGTCTCGACCGCCGTCGAGATTGGGCATTGAGCGTTAGGTGTTGGGGGGAGAAGGAGTATGGCAGGAGGCGGTCGATTTCGTCCCACCGCATTACAGTCGTAGTTGTATGCCAAAGGTTCCATCCTCACAGACAGACACTCCCGCCGGGGTGCAGGGCGACGGCGTCCCGAGTGGCAAGACGCCTTCCGACGAACAGGGCGTCATGCCTTTCCTGGACCACCTCGAAGAGCTCCGGTGGACCCTGATCAAGAGCGGCGTCGGGGTGCTCGTCGCCATTATTGTGTGCTCGTTTTTTAGCGAGTGGATCGTGGACCGTGTCCTCATTGGGCCCACGCGTCCGGACTTCTTCATGTACGGATTGCTGGGCCTGGAGCCGAAGAGTCTGGAGCTGCTCAACCGGACGATTACCGGCCAGTTCTTTGCGGACATCGGCACCATCATCGTCGTGGGCCTCGTCGCCGGCTCGCCGATCATGGTCTTTTACATGTGGCGGTTCATTGAGCCGGCCCTCTATCCGAAGGAAAAAAAGGGAATGCGCTTCTCGGCGGTCTTCGCCACCTTCTTCTTTCTGCTCGGGGTGGCGTTTGGCTACCTCATCCTCACCCCGCTGGCCCTTCAGTTTTTTGCCCAGTATACCCTATCGCCCCAGATCGAAAACCACTTCGACATCATGACGTACTTCAGCATGGTGGCCTTCTGGGCCGTGGGCACGGGGCTGCTCTTTGAGCTGCCGGTGGTGGTGTATTTCCTGGCGAAGGTGGGCATCCTGACGCCCGACGTGATGCGGACCTACCGCAAGTACGCCCTCCTTGTGGTGCTCGGCGTGGCGGCATTCCTGACCCCGCCGGACCCCATTTCGCAGATTATCGTGGCGTTGCCGCTGCTGGGTTTGTACGAGCTGTCGATCTACGTCGCCAAGTGGGTCGCGCGAAGGCGGGCGCAAGAGCTTGGGATGGCGGAGGAGTAGATAGCTTACCTTGCGACCGATGTGTTGATTTCGGCGAGACGGCGGTCCGCCGCCTGTACCGACCGCCGTCGGTGTCCGCAGTCGGCCGTCACGGCGACATGGCCGTACCCCGCCCTTGGATTGGATAGACAAGAGGTCGGACGTGGGAAGCTACAGGCGTCCTTCGAGAATCTCCTCATCGCACCTGCACCGACTGGAGGAGTTATGCACATCACACGCGCAAAAACGTCGCTCCTGGGCCTCGCTCTCGCGGCGTCGATGGGGATCGGCGTGATCGTCGGGTTCGCGATGCCGGACGACGACCTGTTCGAACTGCGGAAAAATCTTCGCATCTTTGGGTCGGTCTACGAGAAGGTGGTGACCGGCTACGTGGAGCCGGTGGATCCAGGTCACCTCATGCGGGTGGGGGTCGACGCGATGCTCGGCGAGCTCGATCCCTATACCTCCTTCATCGACGAGTCGGAGAACGCGCGGCTCGACATCATTACCGAGGGGCAGTACGGGGGCGTGGGGCTCAAGGTGGGCCGCCGCGGGGGCGAGATCACGGTGGTGTCGCCCGTGGCGGGGGCCAGTGGCTACGAGCAGGGGGTGCGGACCGGCGATGTAATCATCGAGGTGGCGGAACAGCCGACGACCAATCTTTCGCTTGAGGACGTGGAGACGCTCCTCCGCGGCGAACCCGGCACGACCGTTCCCATCACCGTGGAGCGGGAGGGCACGCCAGCGCCGCTCACATTTACCCTCACGCGCGAGCAGGTGGAGCTTCCGGCCGTGACGTACCGGGGGCGAATTGGGCCAGAAGACCGGTTCGGATACGTGAAGCTGGAGCGCTTTACCCGCGATGCGCCCGGTGCCGTGGAGTCGGCCCTGAACGAGCTTCAGAAGACGGATCCTCTCCAGGGCGTCGTGCTCGATCTGCGTGACAATCCGGGCGGGCTGCTCCGGGCCGCCGTGGGGGTCACGGAGTTGTTTGTGTCGCAGGGGGCCGTCGTCGTTTCGATTCGCGGGCGCCAGGATAGCGTCGAAAATGCCCACCGGAGCGATCGAGTCCCTCTACTCCCCGACGTGCCGATCGTGGTTCTCGTAAACGGCCAGAGTGCCTCGGCGAGCGAGATTGTGGCGGGGGCAGTCCAGGATCTCGACCGGGGCGTGGTAATGGGGACGACGAGCTACGGGAAGGGCCTCGTACAGAACATCCGATCGCTTCCCCACAACACGGCCCTGAAGCTCACGACGGCGCAGTACTACACCCCGAGCGGCCGCACCATTCAGTCGCTGGAGGCTGCAGCGCGGGACAGCAGCGCGGCGTCGTCGCCGGGGCGCACCCACAAAACAGCAGCCGGGCGCACGGTGCGGGACGGAAACGGCATTCGGCCGGACGTGCGCGTGCCGGCCCCCACGCCGAGCGCGCTGGAGAAGGCCCTGACGCGGCGGGCTGCCTTCTTCCGCTATGCCAAC
This sequence comes from Bacteroidetes bacterium QH_10_64_37, assembly GCA_003023105.1. Next base: position 2,068 of record PXSZ01000056.1, on the reverse strand, counting down.
CACTACGCCGCGACCCACGACACGCTGGCCGCCGACTTCTCGGTCACCGACGCGGACCTGACGGCGTTTCGCGACTGGCTTGATCAAGAAGGATTCCCGTATCCCACCTGGGCGGAGCGGTCCCTCGACTCGCTTCAGGCGCAGATTGAAGCCAATGGCTACGAGGGAGCACAGGATGAGACGACGGCGCTGGCGACGGCGCTGAAGGAGGCCAAGACGGCGGCGTTCGACCGTCACGCGTCGGCCCTCAAACAGCACCTGGAGCGCGAGATTCTGGCCCGCTACGTCAGTGCCACCCGTCAGACAGCGGCGCTGCTGCCTGTAGACGAGCAAGTCACGGCGGCGACCGATCTGCTCCAAAATTCGGGTCGGTACGACCGACTCTTGACGCCGACGGGCGAGCGGTGAAGATCGAAAGGCGAGGGGCGAGAGGCGAAAGAGATCCTCTTTTCTCGACAGCAGGGAAAAAAGTACGAATTGAGCGTTCGCAGCGCAGTAGATCTGGGGACGGATGACGATATTCCAGACTGAATGACTTTCGGCAGCGACGGCGGTCCGCCGACCGCCGACATTCGGGAGATGCCTCTGTCCCTTGAGGAGGGTCCCACGTCTTTGGTTTGCTGACGCCTGCTTCTTTGATCGTTCATGTCCCTCTACCAACGGGCCTTCGCCCACACCCTCGCCTGGGGCGACGATGCGCAGCGCCGCCTCTACGGCGACCACAAGCGACGGCTCTTTGCAGGCCTGGAGGGGACCGTCGTCGAAATTGGGCCGGGCACAGGCGTCAACCTGCCGTACCTGCCCGACGGCCTCCGCTGGATCGGCCTGGAGCCGAATCCGCACATGCACAGCTACATCCGGGAGCGGCTGGCGGGACGCGACCTCGACACCACGCTCCGCACCGATCCGGCGCAGAACACCGGCCTGCCGGACGAGAGTGCGGATGCCGTGATCAGCACGCTCGTGCTCTGCTCCGTCCCCGATGTAGCGGAGGCGTTGACCGAGCTGCGGCGCATTCTGCGACCTGGCGGGCGCTTCCGCTTCATCGAGCATGTTGCGGCCGAGCGGCACACCCCCCTCTGCTGGTTTCAGCGAGGCATCCGGCCCCTCTGGAAAGCCGTGGCCGACGGCTGTCATCCCGACCGCGACACGGGCACGCACCTCCAGCAGGCCGGCTTTTCGTCGGTGGCGTTCGACCGTTTCTCCATCGGCGTCCCGCCGGTGTCGCCTCACATCGTGGGCACGGCCATGAAGTGAGAACCGTACCACGTGCCGTGCGGGTCCAGGGCCGCGCAGTCGCTTCGCTCCGCAGCGTCAGGCGCGCTCCTCCGAAGCAGTGTCGATGCGTTTTCGCATGCAGATGGCGCTCGATGGGCACAGCCGGGCGGCCTCGTCCGTCGCCTGAATGGGCCTGGGCACCGCGTCGCGCTCGACTCGCTGGTAGCCGCGACGCTCGAAGTATTCCGCTGCCGTCGTCGTCAGCAGGTAGAGCGCACTCGCGCCCATCCGGCGCGCATACTGCTCAATCGCGTCCGTGAGGCGAGCGCCCACGCCGTCGCGTCGATGGGTCGGGGCAACGGCCAGTGAGCGAAGCAATCCTGCGTCGCCGTACAGCTCCGCCCCCACGACGCCGACGAGGGTGTTCCCGTCCTGAGCGACGAAAAAGTGCTCCAGGTGCGAGGGGGTCAGGTCCTCGTCGGGCAAATCCGATGCTGCGAGCAGTTGGCGGACGGCCTCGAAGTGTCGGGGCGCTGCGGGCTGAATCTGCATTGGGCCTCGGGGCTGGGTGCGGGCGGGAACGGTGACGACGGGGCGATCCTGACGCATACTGTTGCGTTGAGTTCTCCTCCGCACGCCTGGCCGGTGGACGGAGGGTTCTGCCCGCCGCAGGCCCCTTCGTCTTCACAAATTTCCCGTTCTTTGCAGCGGAAGATCCCGGCCGTTTCACGGATCCAGGGACGAAGCCGCGTGTATGGGATAGGACTTCCAAACGGGCCTGTAGCTCAGCCTGGATAGAGCATCGGCCTTCGGAGCCGAGTGTCGGGGGTTCGAATCCTCCCGGGCCCGC
>PXSZ01000055.1 GCA_003023105.1 Bacteroidetes bacterium QH_10_64_37 | reverse complement strand
ACGATCCGTGAGGCGCACGCGGTCGGGATCGTCGTGAATAAGCTCCTCCTCGGCGAGCCGATCCAGCGTGGATGCCCGGCGGGTGCGGAGGGACAACTCATATCGGTCGTCGAGCACGTCCAGGTCCAGCCCCGCTTTCGTTCGGAGGCGGAGGAGAACGTACTCGCGGGCGAGGGCGGTGCGGTCGAGCGTCTCCCGCTGCGCCACCGGGGACTCGTCGTTGCGCAGTCGCTCCACGTACGCCGTCATGTCGGTCACGTTCGACCACCGCTGCGCCGTCGAGGGATCGGGGCGGGTGGGCCACCAGAAGCTCTCGGCGTCCGGGCCGAGCCCCAGGACGTTGCCGTGGGCGTAGACGTGCGCCTGGTAGCGCGAGCGATGGCCGGGCCGGGCGAAGTGGGTAAGCTCGTACTGCTCGTAGCCCTTGGCACCGAGGAAGGTCATGGCAACCGCGAAGCGATCGGGGCGCTCGCCCTCCCCGCTCGTCTCGTTGCCGTTCGGAGTCCGTTCGTGGAGGGTGACGTGGGGCACTCGCAGGTCTACGATCCGCTGAAGACGTTGCTTCCAGGCCGCGTGCGATTGCTCGGCGCCACCGAAGACGAGATCGGCGGAGAGACGCTCGAATCCGGCCTCGCGGGCTTGACGAAGGGTCGGGCGCAGCGCCTCATCGACGAGCGAGGGGTCCCCGATGCTCAGACGAGTGACTCCGAGTTCACGGAGGGCTGCCAGGAACAAGGGCGACGCGTCGGTCGGGTGGAGTTCGAGCGTCGCCTCCTCGATCGCTCCTGCGCCGAGCTTTCGGCGGACGGCCTCGACAAACGTTCGAAGCGCTGATTCGGAGAGACAGGAGGGGCGCCCGCCGCCGACGTACAGCGTTCGGAAGGCCCGATCCGTGAGCGGGTGCTGGGCGTACTGTTCGATCTCGCGGGTCAGCGCCGCCGCGAACGCGGACTCATCGGACGATCGGGGGGACTGTTGAAACGGAACGTGCAGGTACAGGCCGGCCATCGATCAGGAGCGGTCCGTGGAGGCGTCCGGAGACAGGCCCAGCGGGTCCTTCTGCTTCCAGCGCTGGATCTCGACCTGATCCTTGATTACGTCGAGCGACTGGATCACGACCGACCGGGCGATCCGGTTCAGGCGCCGGTCGTATTTGGGACTCATCAGGGCTTCCGCCGAGACCGACGTTACCTGCGCGATGGCCTGGTCGTTTTCGAGCGAGCATACGTCCCGCACCATCCGGTCCACGACATTGAAGACGATGTCGCTGATGGCGCTTTCGAGGAGGCTCGCCACCGGCCGCCCCACGCCGGGGAGGGACGAAATGGTGCTAATTTCCCGATTTCGACTGACGGCGTCCTCGATCACCGAGTCGAGATACGCGTGGAAGTCCTCCTGCTGGCTCTCGTAGGCGACAGCCGTGGCCTCCTGCAGCCGGTGCGTGACCGCTTCGATCAGGGCCTCTCGCTGCGGAGCGATCACTTCCTCGTCAATACGCTGGGTCGCCGTCTGGCTCAATCGGATTTCCTCCTGTACCCCCTCGATAATGCGGACCACGACTCGATCGCTGATTTCCTCGAGCGCGATGTCGCGGTACCTGTCGAAGACCTCGTAGAGATACGTCTCGCGGAAATTGATGAGGCCGGTTCGCTGGAGTTTGGGGACCATGGCGATCACGCGGAGCAGGCGCAGTGAGCGGAGCGATCCCACGGGGATGCAGCCGAGCACGTCGTACCAGTGCACGAACGGGTAGAAGAACCAGCGGTGATACCGGTCGTGGTAGATGGCCAGTCCCCAGCGCACGAGAATTTCCACCACGAAGATGGTGACGAATATGAGGTCGTAGAAGAGGAAATGCTGGTGGATCGTCTGATTGTACCAGGTGTATACGGCGGGGACGTGGGCCTTCATCTGCGTCTGGACGAGCTGGGTGGTAAATGCCCAGTCGAAGATGATGAGGGCGAGATTGAGGATAATGAGAATGACCATCACCACGTCCACGATCAGGCCCAGCTTTTCGCGCGTCGTTCGATCGGCCATGGGAAACGGGTCAATTTAGGGTCGGACGAGCGATGTCGGAGCGCCTTGCGTTCACGTTGTGGGCGCAGCGTTCCGTTCTCCAGCGCGGAGCGGATACGCCGAACCGCACTCGTTCGCACTCCTTTTGGTCCGTCATGCTTGACCTTCGCCAACTGCAGGACCAGCTGGCCGACTTCGAGAAGCAGCAGGCTGAGCATCAGGATCGCCGGGGAGCGCAGCGCGACCGCGCCGGGGCGCTGTTCGAGGTCTGCCACGAGCACTGGCAGGCGGTGCAGGAGGCCGTCGCCACCGCCCAGCCGCGCCGCCTCGTGGCCAGGATGCGCGAGCCGCCCGCCACGGTGCACGCGGCGCCCGAGCGTCCGTCGCCCATCACGGTGGTGGCCACGGACGGCTCTCAGATCTACCCCGACCGCCACGTGGAGCCGTCCTTCTTTCTGCTAAACGTGAGCCGGGTGGCGTTCCAGTACGGCACGACCGAGGACGCGCTCCTCGACGCGACGCCCGCGCTTCATTTTCGGGAGCCGTTGGCCGACCGCTTTCACGCCCCGCTCGACACGATCCCCGCCGAACTGGTGTCGGCGCTGCGCGACGAGCTGGAGCTGAGTCAGCTCCTCGATGTCGCCACCACGGCCCGCGTCTCGGACCGCCCCCTCGTGGCCTTGGCCGACGGGACGCTCATCCGGTGGATGATTCGGGGGATGGACAACGAGGGCCTCGAAAACGAACTGATTGACCGCTACACCGAGCATCTCGAGGATTTCCGCGACGAGGGGTTGGCGCTGGCGTCGTACGTGAGCATGCCGGCGAGCACCGAGGTCGTGAACCTGCTCCGGTACGTGGGGGGTGACCTCGACGCGGCCCCGCCCTCGCTCCCGACCGACATCCCCGACACGCCGCGCCTCGACGGGCTGCTCGACCGCCACGTGCTCGCCACCGTCCTGGAGCCGGGCGAGCGGTCGGCGGTCTTCGGGTCGGCCTCCCACATCCAGGGCGCCTACCCCACCGGGACGGACATTGCGTTTTTCTACCTGAGGGTGCCAGGACCCGCCGGCGGGGAGCTTGGTCGCATCGAGGTGCCCCGGTGGGTGGCCGACGATCCGACGCTCCTCGATCGCGTCCACGCCACCGTGCTGCAGGAGTGCCGGAAGGGGGAGGGCTATCCGCTGGTGCTGTCGGAAGCCCACGAGCGCGCCGTGGTGCGGACGTCGGAGCGAGAGGCGTTCTTCCGACTCATGGAGCGGCGTCTGCGGGATGCCGGCCTTGGCCCGACCGGGTCGCGCAAGCGGCGCTCCAAGCAGCGTCCACGAGTCTGAGTGTTTGCGTTTGGGCGTCTGTGCGTGTGGGAGCAAAGGCGCGCTCACCCCCAAACGCCCACACGCCCACACGAATTGGCAACTCTGGACCGGAGCTCACATATGTGAACGCAGACGCTTTTCCTGAATGAGGCGAGCAACCGCGATGGATGACAACGCCCTTGGTGAAGTGATTGAGGCCTCCACCCGGCAGTTCGTGGCGGAGGTGTACGAGGCGTCCGAGGCGCCGGATTTTGGGGCCTGGGTGCGGGTAGAGCCCGACGGCACGCCCATGCTGTTCGGGCTCGTGAGCCACGTGGAAACGGGGAGCTACGACACGAACCGGCAGGCCGTGGCGCTGGGGCTCTCCCCCGAGGAGCGCGCGCAGGAGATGCCCATGGTGGACGAGCTGCTCCGCACTACCGTCCGCGCCCAGATGCTCGCGTGCAAGGGGCCAGACGGCGAGATTCGGCAGACGCTCCCGCCCCAGCCCCCCGACATCCACGACTTCGTCGCGCCCTGCACCGACGAGCAGGTGCGAGCCCTCGACGCGCCTTACGATTTCCTGCGCACCCTCGTGGAGCACCCCGATCCGGCCGTGCCGGTCGATGACCTGCTCGTGGCGGTGCTCCGTCGCATCTACGCGGCCCACGGGGAGGAGCGGGGTGGGCGCGAGCCGCTCGTGGAGGCGGGCCGGGCCCTCAGTCGGTTGCTGGACGACGACCACGAGCGCCTGCAGTCCATTTTGCGGCGCGTGTTGTAGCGTTTACGGTTGACAGCGCAGTAGTACCTTCGCCCCGCAGATCCCGTCCGCCTCTCCCGTCCGTCATATTTGACTCTGCCCCGTCCGAAGACACACCGTCGCGCAAAATCGTCCGTGACGCGCTCATCTTTCAGGCCAAGCTCTGGCTCGAAGGCTTTAGAAGCTGTTTGCTCCGTCATGAAACTGGGCAACCGGTTCGAGGAATCCGGGCGGCCTTGCCGGTGCCGCCGTACACGGTCAGCTCGTCCGGGTTTTTGGCCACCTCCGGATCGAGGTTGTTCGTGAGCATGCGCAGGGCGCCTTCCTGCTCCCAGCCCTGGCACTGACGGTCGGAACCGGTTGGGGCGAATCGGGGGTGGGGGAGCGGTCGACACGAGCCGAGAGGGGAGATGAGAACAAGCAGGAAGAAGGGAGTCACAGGACCTCCGATCAGAGAATGATGCCGGCCCGGATGGGAAAAATCAGGGTCGTCGAGTCCTCACCGATGAGAAATCCGGGATTGAATTCAACAAACAGCGAACTCTCGTCGAGCAGCCACACCCGCCCCACGCCCAGGTTAAACGTCGGGCCGCTCCCGGTATTTGTATTCCCGAACGGGACGTATGCCCCCACGCCGCCGAGGATGTAGGTGCTCTGGGCGGGGTCCGGTGAGATTGAGAACGACACGATGCCCGACACCTGGGGATCGAAGGCGAACGCAGAGTTTTCACGTCCCCCAAAAATGAAGCCGGTCAGGCCGGAGCCCACGGCGAGCGAGAAATCGGAGTTTATGGGCGTAGAAGCCCGGAAGTGGAGACCGGGGCCGATGTCGCCACTGGCCGTGCTGGCAAGCACCTGGAAGCCGAGTCCGAACCGGGACGGCGGTTTCTGGGCCTGCACGGGGCCGGCAAGGCTGAGCATCAGACTGAACACGAGCAGAAGGCATGAGAAGCGTTGCATAGACGGGGAAGGGATTGGAGAATCAAGGAGAAGCGAGCATCGTAGCATCACTGATCAGACGGCGGTGAAACGCCCATCTACATCCTTCTGACCGAGCGAGTGCCATTCGGAACGTACATCTCCGAGGGGTAATCATCGCAATCATCAACGTATACGAGTGCAGACCCCAGGTGTGTTGCCCCGACTGACGCCGCCCCGAGCTGTATGCCTCTCACGACTGACTCCCGCCCCTCCATGACACAGCCCATTTCCCCCGACACGGAGGCTGCCTCGTCGTTGCCCGAGACGTGGAGCCCGACGGCCTTCGAAGCGCCTGATTTTTACGACCTCGACGCGCTTCTGTCGGAGGAGGCCACCGCCGCGCGCGACGAGGTGCGAGCCTTCGTCACGGAGGAGGTTGCACCCGTGATCGAAGAATACGCCCAGCGCGCCGAGTTTCCCCAGCACCTCATTCCCGCCTTCGCGGAGCACGGTTTGCTCGGGCCCACGCTCCCGCCCGAGCACGGCGGTGGGGGGAAGAGCAACCTCGTGTACGGTCTGATGATGCAGGAACTCGAACGGGGCGACTCGGGGCTCCGCTCGTTCTGTTCGGTGACGGGCTCACTGGTGATGTATCCCATCTGGCGGTACGGGAGTGAGGCGCAGAAGGAGCGCTGGCTGCCGGCGCTGGCCCGCGGGGAGGCCGTTGGGTGCTTCGGCCTCACCGAACCGGAGGTGGGCTCGAACCCCTCCGCCCTGCAGACCCACGCTCGGCGGGGAGGGGATGCCTGGATTCTGAACGGCCACAAGCGGTGGGCGACGAATGCCACCATTGCCGACGTGGCGGTCATTTGGGCGAAGGACGAGGACGATGTGATTCGAGGTTTCCTGGTGGAGACGGATCGGGACGGGGTTGCCACGCCGCCCATCGACGACACGTGGTCGCTGCGGACGGCCGTTACCAGTGAGGTTGTGCTCGACGACGTGCGGGTACCGGAGGCCCATCGCCTGCCCGCAGCCGAAGGGATCAAGGCGCCGCTCTCGTGCCTCACGCAGGCCCGCTACGGCATCTGCTGGGGCACCATCGGGGCGGCCATGGCGTGCTACGACGCGGCCCGCCAGCATGCGCGGAACCGGACACAGTTCGGACGGCCCATCGGCGGCTTTCAGCTCATGCAGGAGCGCCTCGTGGAGATGGTGCAGGAGATCACGAAGGCCCAGCTCCTAAACTGGCGCCTCGGCACCCTCAAGGACGCCGGCACGATGCGCCCCCAGCAGGTGTCCCTCGCCAAGCGCAACAACTGCGAGACGGCGCTGGAGGTGGCGCAGTCCGCCCGCAAGATGCTGGGGGGCGACGGCGTGACGAGCCGCTTCCCCGTGATGCGGCACCTCGCCAACCTCGAAGCGGTGAGCACCTACGAGGGCACCCACGAGGTGCACACGCTCATTGTGGGAGAGGACGTGACGGGGGAGAATGCGTTTGCGTAGGTAGAAGCACAACCCCAGAATCAGGCGGATTGGAAAAGGCGGTCCTCCGTCCAGGTGGCCGGATTCTGGAGAATGTACACACGGATTTGTATTGCCCGACGATGGCCCCCACCGAGTGGGCGTGCAGCCGAAAATCGTTGTCAGATTTGTGTTTGTTTTCCTGTGTAGATTCGTCCCGCCGGGACGAATCTACGTCGGGATCATCCAATGATTTTGCGGCATTGTGACCGGGTGATTCGGTGGTGATGCCCAGAATGCCGTGGACGTGATTCGGCATCACGATCCACGCGTCCAGTCGCACGTACGTACGGACCTCGGGGGTGCGTCGCCATTCCTTTGCCGCAATGCATCCGGCCCGCGACAGGCCCATAATTCCGTTCTGAATCGTCCCGAGATGCGGGCGCCGATCCTGGGTGCAGATGGTGAGAAAGTACCACGCGGATTGGCGGTAGTCCCATCCGCCAAGGCGAATCGAATCGGGATGGTATTCCTCATACCAGTCGGGACTGGAAGACATGATCGGCACCCTTCGTGGCAATAGCGTCTACCAGAGAGACACGTGGGGATCCCCAAGTCTAACGTCGTGGCGATTCTCTGAGGAACCGTGTCGAAGGAAGAATGTCCACAGAAATGAATGCCCCACCGGGCTCCGGAAACGGGACTGCCGGTAGGGCACAACGACCTGGACGTAGTTTCGTCCCGCCGGGACGAATTCTAAACCCGCCCGAACACGCCACGATTAATACGCGGCCGTCTCGGACGAGATGCCGGGGCCTTCCGTCAGCGCCGCCTGGGCGGCCGCCAGCCGCGCGATGGCACGCGGAAGGGAGAGCAGGAGACGTAATTGAGGCCGGTGTCGGCGTTGGCGCGGACGCTCATCTCCCGAAACGTCAATCCACGTCATGAAGCGTTCAAACTCGACGCCCAA
>PXSZ01000054.1 GCA_003023105.1 Bacteroidetes bacterium QH_10_64_37 | reverse complement strand
CCACCGCAACCACGACGAAATTCAGCTGTGGGTGGACTATCTGAACCGCGCGCCCTACATCGAAGATGATTCGGGACGGGTCGGCGGGCTCCACGCGGGCGCCGCGTTCGTCGTTATGGGCGATCAGAACGCCGATCCGGACGATCCGTCGAGCTTCCGGGACGCGATTCGGACGCTGATTGGCCACGAGCGGGTCAACGGCGACGTGGTGCCCACGGCCCGGCCCGCACGTCAAGATGAGTATGCGGACCTCGATTCCGACGACACTTCGCGCCGGGCGGCTCGGATTGATTACGTTCTGCCGTCCGCAAATCTGTCTGTTCAGGAGGCTGGGGTGTGGAGGCCCGCTCCCGCCGAGGTGCCCGACGTTCCGGTCAGCGATCACTTTCCGGTGTGGATGGATGTGCGCGTTGGCCCGTAAAATTCGCGCTTACCCCCACTACATTCTCGCCAAAACGCTCCCCCACCATGACGTGGAGACAAGAGACCGTCCGCCTCAATCCCAAGCCCCGGGGCTTCCACCTCGTCACCGATCAGATCCTGGAGCAGGGTCCTTGCCTCAATGACATTCAGGTCGGCCTCCTGCACGTCTTTCTCCAGCACACCTCCGCGTCGCTCACGATCAACGAGAACGCCGCCCCGGCCGTGCGCGGCGACATGGAGCGCCACTTCAACGAGATGGTGCCGGAAAATCAGCCGTACTACCAGCACACCGTGGAGGGGGCCGACGACATGCCCGCCCACATCAAAGCCTCGCTGTTGGACACGAGCCTCTCCGTGCCCATCCAGAACGGGAGCCCTGCCTTCGGCACGTGGCAGGGCATCTACCTGAACGAGCACCGCAACCACGGCGGCGCCCGCTCGGTCGTCGTTACGGTCTACGGAGAGACAGAATAGCGAGGCTCGGAAGGCGCGTCAGGCGACCGATTCAGACCGGGTCGCGATCCGCTTGGTGAGGCGGCGGGCCTGGGCGTAGAGGTTATGCACGTGCGTGTAGGTGAACTGCGCGCTCCGGCCCAGAAGATGGAGATTTTCGAAGCGCTTCAGGTACGCCGCGAGGCGCTCTGCTTTGGCGTCGGCGCCCACCTCCAGAATCGGGTACGCAAACGGCAGGGCGTGGTGTGCAGCAGCCACCACTTCGTCCCCCCGGTCCATAAGGCCCTGCTCGGTCAGCAGGGCCACCGCTTTTGCCCGCAGCGCCTCGTCCGACTGCTCCCAGCCGTCGCTGCCCGGAGGGCAGGGCCGTTCGAGAACCACCACGGTCTGGTCGGTTGGGGCCATGTCGGGGCTTCGGTTTTTCGGTTCGTAGAGGCGCGTAAACGGCACCGAGCGGTCGGGAAAGTACAGCGAGGCGTTGGGCGTGAGGCGAGGTCGGTCGAGCCCCAGCACCACCAGGCGCAAGTGGCGGAAGCGCATCGACTGGGCAGTTGCCTGAATCGGGTCAGGGGGGGACGGATTCAGGAGGCGCAGTACGAGGGTGAGCGGCAGCGTGCTCACGACCGTGTCTACGCCCACCGGCTCCGCATCGTTGATCGTCACGCGGCGGATGCGGATGCCGTCGTGCGACAGTTGTGTGATGCGGGCGCCGGTGCGAATGTGCTCGCGGCCCAGGGCGTCGGCGGTCGCCTCGGCGATCTGGCCGTAGCCGTGTCGCGGGTAGTAGAACGAGCCGTCCAGGTGCCGCGCCTTGTCCGTCGCGCCGCCGAACGCCTCCAGCAAGAACGTCTTGAGGTCGAGCCCCGCCAGCCGGTCCCCCGCCACACGGGGCGAGAGCTTCGTGGCGTCGGCACCCCACAGCTTCTCGGTGTAGTTCAGCAGAAAGAGCTCCGCGAGCGTCGGGCCGTAGCTCTGGCGTGCCATTTCCTCGAAATGATCGGGATCGTCCGACCTCCGGGGAATTGACACCTGCTCCCACGCGATTTGGCCGAGGAGGGAGGGGGGGAGTCTGCGCAGGAGGTCGTAGGGGGCCAGTGGGAAGTCGATGCGGCGGCCGCGCCAGCAGATCTGGCTGGGGGCATCGACGCGCCGCAGGTCGTCCCCTAGCAGCTGCTTCACGTCGGCGGTGACCGCCGCGTTTTTGTCGTGGAAGCGGTGCGCGCCGGTGTCGTAGCGAAAAGGACCGAGTTGGAGCGTACGGGCGTTGCCCCCCACCGCGTCCGCGGCCTCGAAGAGGCGCACGTCGAGCCCCTCGCGGCGGGCGTAGAAGCCGGTCGCAAGCCCCGCCGGCCCGCCGCCGAGCACTGTGAGGGGCGCGTCCGCGACGTTAGTGTTCGTAGACATAGACGGTCACCTTCGGCCACATGCGATTTACGTGCGGGTTGTGATAGAACGTGCTGGTGCGAGTCGGCGGTCGGTCCGGGAGCGACGCGTACGTGCCCACCACCAGCGTGCGCCCCGTCTCGGCCCGTTGCAGGCGGCGCACGTCGGTCGAGTCCTCGACCGAGAGAAACCGGGCGTCCACCTGCTGGGTCCGCAGGTACGTGTTGACGAGGGGCACCGACGCCACCCGCGTAGGACCGGGCTGCGCCGTCTGCGTCTCAACGAACCGCTTCGCCTGTGCGATGGCCGACGGGTCCCGGTGCTGATTGGCGAGCACGAGCGCGACAGCGGCGTAGGCCCCGGCGGTGCCCAGCACGGCGCCCCGGGCCCACCACGACCGCCTCCGCCACAGGGCCGTCGCCCCCGCCGCAAGCACGGGCAAGAGCAGCGCCAGGAGCGGCAGCACGTGCCGGCTCTTGTGCACCACGTTCTGGAAGAAAAACATCCACCCCCCGTAGATGAGCACGCAGACTCCGAGCAGCCATGCCCGGCGGGCAGACCACCGTCCGCGCCGCAGCATCCGCCACGCGCCGAGCCCACTCATGCCCAGCACGCCCGCCCCCGTAATGCCCGTCAGCCAGTGCCGTCCCGGCCACCATCCGCCCAGGCCGTCGGCCCACAGGCCCTGTACCGTGCCGGCCGCGCGACGCCCCAGGTCCGATTCGGTCTGCACCGTGCCGCCGAAGTCGGTAAAATGCCCGGTAGTCTGAGCCCATGCCACGTCGATCAGGGTCCAGAGGCCCGTGTCCAGCACCATCGGCACGAGCCACACGGCGACGGCGGCCGTGCCCGCTCCCATCAGCCGCGCTGGACGATCTGAACGCCACAGCACGAGGAGGGCCGGGATGGCTACGAGCGGCAGGTACGAGAGCCGCAGGCCCGCCAGCAGGCCCGTCAGCACGAACCCGGCCAGCGCGGCCCGTTCGTCGCCTCCGTCGCGTGGGGCAGGAACGAGGGGTAGTGCCCGAAGGAGCAAGGCCAGCGCCGCCACGGCCCCGGCGGTGCCCAGGAGGTCCGGCATGTACCGGTTTCCCATCAGCCACAGCAACGGGCTGAAGAACACGGCGCCCGCGATCGCGGCGCCCTCCACGGAGCGCAGGGCAACGTCCCGCAGTCGCAGCAGAGCCCAGACGATTCCCACCGTGGCGAGGCCGCCGACGATTGAGAAGCTAGCGCTGAACGAGCCGGTGGGGAGGTAAAAGAGCTTCCCGACGGCCCAGAACACCGGGTACCCCGGAAAGTGCGGCTGCAGCGCCGCCACGTCGTATCCGTCCGCCACGCTGAGCGCGAAGCGGAGGCTGTCGGGGTCCTCGATGTACGTGATCGTCGTGGCAAGGCGGCTCCCCACGCACACGACCACCAGCGTTCCCCACGCGGCCCACGAGGCAGTTCCGGTCCGGAGGAGGAGGGCGCGCCAGTCCCGTGCGGTCTCCGGACGGCCAGTCGTTTGCGCGGGAGACGTACTCACGGGATGGAAGTCAAGTGACAGGCGAGAACAAACGGACAACGCCCCTCCCCCGCCACAGCGGAAGAGGGGCCGTTGGGCTCGTGTCACGGGTGGACGGACCATCGGATCCGCCAAGCGACAGCCTACCAGTTTTCCATGTTCGCGTCCGGAAAGCCGTAGGCGGACTGGAGGATGCCCTTCGCCGCATCGATCTTACTGATCACCTCCGACTTCGTCATGCCGTACGGCGGCGCCGCGCCCAGTTCGTCGTGGAGCGTCTGGAGCTGCGCGTCGGAAATCTGCTTATCGGGGTTGTACTGGAGCGCCCAGGCGAACGGCTTGGCTTCACCCCAGTGCTCGTTGAACTCCAGGGCGGCGTCCTCGCCGAGGCTGCTCTCCGTGACCGTCTCGTCGGAGGAGAGATCACTCAGGTCGCCCGCCATCGAGTTCAGGTAGTGCACCACATTGGCCGCCACCAGCCGGTCCCAGGCCGCACGGGCGTCGGCGGCGTGGCCCCGGATGGTCTCCAGGGGGCGCTGGTTGATAATCGCCGTACGGCCCTCGCGAAAGGACTCGAAGAGCTCGGTGTGGAAGCCGATGTCATTGACCACGCCCCGGTCGACGGAGTAATCGGCCCACGTGTACACGAACTCGCTGGACAGGTCGATGGCCCCGTCGCCGTTGCGGTCGTCAAAGTTGGCGAGCAGGCCGTCGCTGTCGTAGTAGACGCCCGATGCGCTAAAGTCGCGGGCCGCACCGTAGTAGCCGAACGCCTCGTCCCAGACGTGGCCCAGGGTGGAGTAGGGATTGTCGCCGTCCTGGGTATTGGGAGATGCCTCGGTGTCGAGTACATCGTCGAGGTACTTCTCCGTGCCCTGCGAGTAGGCGACCGACCCCAGCAGCAGCTTGTTCACGAGCTGGCTCATGTTCACGTTGTCGTCCGTCGTGTACACGGCCGGGGTACCGAGCTGGCCGTCGTCCTGGCTGTTGCTCTGGATGCGGTTGAGGTAGAGGCGAATGAGCTCATCCGCCGTCACGTCGCTGTTTCCGGTAATCGCCAAGTCGGCGCTGCCGATGAGCGTTTTGCTGTCGGCGTAGGAGGACGTGGCCTTGCCCTGTAGGCTCTTGCCGGTGGCGATGTCGCCGTAGTTCTGCTGCGAGTCGAGCGCCTCAAACCCGAACTTGTTCGGGACGAGAATGTCGAGGTCGCTCAGGTTTTCGCTGTTCTCGGTGTAGCGCCGCAGCAGACTGCTGGTGGAGGACGCGCCGGACTGGCCGAGAGCGTCGGTCTGAAACTTGAGATCGGCAATCAGCAGGTTGCGCGTCACCTGACCGGGATAGGCAACGGCACTTTCTCCGTCGGCAAAGCGGCTCTGGAAGGTGTAGGTGGACGGCACGTCGATGTTTTCGTCGGTGTCGTCGTCCATCGACGACCCGCCGCTGTCGCAGCCGGTCAGCGCCAGCCCGAGAGTGAGGAGCGGAAGGAGAAGAAGGATGCGAATTCGAGACACGTAATGCATGGTCGAGTTCAATTGATGAGAGCGAACAAGGCAGTGCCCCGCACCGGCGGACGCCGCCGGGACGGGCAAGGGGTCAAAAGTCGTACGTAATTGAGAGATTGATCTGGCGACGAGGGCCCGGCAGGATGCCGGTACTTCGATTGGCACTCCGCTGGCTGGGATTGGAGTGCAACCGCGACCCGATGTACACGTGGTCGGTCACGTTCTTCGCCGTGAACTGTACCTGTAGGTTGTCGGAGTACTTGTAGGTCGCGCCGGCGTCAATCACGGTGTAGGCAGGCACCGGGCCGCGCTCACCGTGGCTGTGGGGACCTCCCGGCACGTTGACGGGAAGATTCTGGAGATCGGTGAAGAAGCGGTCCTTGTAGCGCAGGTTCGCGTTTAGGGTAAGGCCGATGCCCGGAACAGTCTTCGAGAGGCCCGCGGTGGCGGTGTGGGTCGGCGCAGCGGGCAGCTCGTTGCCGCTGATGTCGACCAGCCCGGTACCCAGGGCACGGGAGATGGTGCCCTGCACGACTTCCGATTGCAGGTAGGTGTACGACACGTCCAGCGTGGGCAGCGGGCTTGCCAGTGCATCGCCCTCTAGCCTTGTCTGGAACTCCACGCCGTAGCTCTGCACCACCCCCAGATTCTGTTGAAAGCTGGTGCGCCCGCCCACGAGGTCCTCGACGTACAGGTAGAAGCCGGTCACCTCAAACTGGCCCATGTTGCTGCGGCCCCGCACGCCCAACTCCGAGTTCCAGCTCTTCTCGGCCTTCAGGTCGAAGCCGTCCTCCTTCCCCTCCGCCGCGGTGGGCGGCTCGAAGCCCACGATCGCAAAGGTGGCGCTCGACGGCGGCGTGTAGCCACGGTGGACCCCGCCAAAGAAACGGACGTTGCTCTCGCCAAGGCGTGGACCCAGGTCGTAGGAGCCCAGGTTCAGGTTGAACCCAAGGCCGGGCAGGGGCACCACGCTCGTCTTGTCGCGGTAGAGGCTGCCCGCGAGGCGGTCGATGCGCTCCTGTTCAAACACCTCCAGGCGCACGCCGGGGGAGAGGTGGAGCGGGCCCCACTGCACCTCCTCCAGGGCATAGAGGGCAAGTGCTGTGGTCTCGAAGGTCGTGCTCCCGCCCACGATTTCCAGGGACGAAGGGTCCGACGGGTCGCCTCGAAAGAAGACGCCCTCCCGCACGCCTACCTCGTCGCTAATCTTGCGGTTGTCCCGAAATCGCTCCCAATGCAGGCGTCCTCCCACCTCCAAGTCCGCCGCCCCGCCCAGAAGGCCGTGCTGCACGTCCACCGAGTGCTCAAGGCCGGCCACGTAGAAGGTGCGCACGTTGCCGAAGTAGGGACCCGTGAGGTCGCCCTCCACCGCGTCGCTAATCCCCACGCGAATGAGCGGTCCGGGCGTGGAGGGCGACACCGGATCGGCGTCTACGTTCGGGTTTTTGTACGCCGAGGCGCGGACGAACACGTCCTTTTCTCGCCACCAGGGACGGTCGAACACGTTGGCGTAGAGCTTCGTCGTGCCCCGCACGCGATCGCCGTAGCGCCGGTTGTAGGTGGCCCCCAGCGACGCGCGGAAAATACGGTAGCGGTCGTCCTCCTTCGGGTTGAAGTCGGGATCGGTGCGGAAGGAGTACGGCGTGAGCCCCGTATACGTCGCGTTCAGCCGCTCGTAGTCAACATTCGTCTTCAGGTACAGAGAGCGGTCGTCGTCGATGCGGGTCTGGAGCTTGGCCGTGCCATTCAGCTGAATGAAGGCGTTGTTTTCGCGGTACCCGTCTCCGCGCTTGACGAGCAGCTGGACCTGCGGGCGAACCGCCTCGGTGCCAAAGCCCCCGAGCTCGCCGAAGGCACTCACGTACCGGTTCGTGCCGCCTTTGAGTTGAACGGTGCCCCCGAGCGTCCGTCGCTGGGGCCGACTCGTCACGTAGTTGAGGACGCCGGCCATGGTCTGCGGTCCGTGCCGGATCGTGGAGCTTCCCTTGATAACCTCGATCTCCTCGATCCGCTCGATCGGCGGGTTGTAGTAGAGCGGCGAAAAGATGTAGGGAGCAGGCTGGATCGGCATGCCGTCCTCCATCACGAGCACGCGCTGGGTGCGGCGCGGCTGCAGCCCGCGGATGCCCACCGACATGCGGGTCTGGCCCATGCCGTCGTCCGCAAACCCGTAGACGCCGGGCACGTGCGTGAGCGCCTCCTGCGTGCCGATGGGGGACAGCTGCTCCAGTTCGGCGGCGCTGACCTTCGAGGCTGCGCCCGGAATGGCCGCCCGGGCGCTGCGCGTGGTACCGGTAATTTCGAGGCCGGCCAGGTCCACGGTTGCGCTTCCCAGCTCCACAGTGATGCGGGTCGTCTGTCCGGCCCGCACCTGCACCGTGCGGGTTTTCGTGACGTAGCCGACATGGCGGATCCGGAGCGCCGTGGATCCGGGCGGAAGGCCGTCGAGCACAAAGCGGCCATCGGCGTCGGTGACGGTGCCGCGGGGCTGCGTTCTGCCCTTCATCCCGACCGTTGCATCCGTAAGGGGCGCCCCGGCCTCTGCGGTCACGACGCGTCCCTCCACGCGCCCCGTAGAGGCGCTCTGTCCGAACGCGAGGCCCCAATTTAGACCAAGTACAAGGATAGAGAAAAGAAAGAGGCGAGCAAAGCGCATGCTACGAGATACAGTTCCGGTCCGATTCAAGGGGACGCGCCGCAGTGGTCAGAAGCGCTCTGGGTTGACGGGGTCCCGGCCCGACGGGGCGGCAGGCGTGCTCGAACTCGAATCGACGACATTTGGGGAGAGGCGATTGATGCTGCTGTAGCTTCCGCCCCCATCGTCCGACGAACCGTCGGTCGGGCCCAGGATCGGATCGTCCGAGCAGGCGGGCAGGAGGGCCAGACACAGCACCAGAAGGACCAGCCCGGTCCAGACGGAGCGCTGCGTTGATCGAGGGGGTATACTCACGGCGAGGATGATGTCTCGTTATTTAGACCAGTTCTAAACAACGAGAGTCACCGTTCTCCATCAACTGCGTGCTTTGGAGAACCCGTGAAATTATCCGGCGCCAGTCTGCATCATCGGTAGGGGTTGGTGCGCTACGCCCGCTCCAGAACGAGCGCCCCGAGCGGCGGCAGGGTGAGCTCAATGGAGTGCGGCCGCCCATGCTGCCCGATGGCGTCGCTGTGGACGCCGCCTGCGTTGCCCACGTTGCTTCCCCCGTAGGCGTCGCTGTCGCTGTTGAGGCGCTCGCGCCACGTGCCCTCACGGGGCACGCCGATGCGGTAGTTCTCGCGGACGACGGTCGTGAAGTTGAGCACGAAGAGCAGGGACCGGCCGTCGCCTACGCGCTGATAGGTGAGGACGCTGTTCTCGCGGTCGTCGTACGAGATCCACTCGAAGCCGTCCTCCTGGTCGTTCCAGAGGGCCGGGGCGTTCTGGTAGAGGTGGTTCAGGTCGCCGAGCCACTCCATCAGGCCCTCGTGCAACGGTTTGTCGGCGACCCACCACTCCAGTTCCCGGTCGTGGTTCCACTCGTGGTACTGCCCAAACTCGCCGCCCATGAAGAGCATCTTCTTGCCGGGGTGGCCGAACATGTGGGCGTAGAGGAGCCGCAGGTTGGCCGCTTTCTGCCAGTCGTCGCCCGGCATTTTGCTCCACAGTGAGCGCTTGCCGTGGACCACCTCGTCGTGGGAGAGGGGAAGCGTGTAGTTTTCGGAGAACGCCCAGCTCAGCGTCCAGGTGAGGTCGCCGTGGTGGTACTTGCGGTGGACCGGTTCCTTGCTCGCATACTGGAGCGTGTCGTGCATCCAGCCCATGTTCCACTTGTAGAGGAAGCCGAGGCCCCCGTGCTCGGTGGGGGTGGTCACGCCGGGCCAGGCCGTGGACTCCTCCGCCAGCATGATCGCCTCCGGGTAGTTTTTGTAAACGTGCTCGTTGGTGTCCTGGAGCAGGCTGATCGCCGCCAGGTTTTCGCGTCCGCCGTGGATGTTGGGGGCCCAGTTGCCGCCCTCCCGCGAGTAGTCGCGGTAGAGCATGGAGGCCACCGCGTCGACCCGCAGGCCGTCGACGTGGTACTTGTCCATCCAGAAGAGGGCGTTGGAGATGAGGAAGTTGCGCACCCCGTTCTTGCCGAAGTTGAACACGCGCGTGCCCCAGTCCGGGTGCTCTCGCATGCGTGGGTCCTCGTACTCGAAGAGGTGGGAGCGGTCGAAGTAGGTGAGCCCCTGCGGGTCGGTGGCGAAGTGGCCGGGCACCCAGTCCATAATGACCCCGATGCCGCGCTGGTGCAGGGTGTCGATGAGATGCATGAGGCCCTCCGGGTCACCGTAGCGGAAGGTGGGGGCGTAGTAGCCGAGGATTTGGTAGCCCCACGAGCCGTAGTATGGATGCTCGGCCAGGGGCAGAAACTCCACGTGCGTGAAGCCGAGGTTCTGGACGTGGTCGGCGAGGGGCTCGGCCACCTCGCGGTAGCTCAGCGACTCGCTGTGCTCCTTGTGCCGCCAGGAGCCGAGGTGCACCTCGTAGATCGAGAGTGGCCCGTCCAGCCCGCTCGGGCCCTTCCGCTCGTCCATCCAGTCCGCGTCGTTCCACGTGTAGGTGTCGAGATCCCGGATGATGGCGGAGAGGCCCTCGTAGGTGTTCTGGGAGGGCGCCTCCATCTGGAAGGCGTAAGGATCGGTCCGGTCCACCCACTCGCCGTCGGCGTGGAGGTGATACTTGTACTTTTGGCCCGGTGTGGCGCCGCGCACATATCCTTCCCAGAGCCCGCCCTCCCGGCGCTCCAGCACGTCGGCGCCAAAGGTCCAGTCGTTGAAGTCCCCGGTCACCTCCACCCGATCGGCATTCGGGGCCCAGACGGCAAACCAGGTGCCCTGCTGGTTGGGATGGGCTCCCAGCCGCTCGTAGCTGCGGGTGTGGGTGCCTTGGTTCCAGTAGTAGATGTCGTCGTCGGTGAGATGGGGCATATGGGCATGTGTGCGTGTGTGAGTGGGGGCGCTCCGCTCTTTGGTACAAAGAATGAGCGTTGACAAAGAAGTAGTTTGTTGATTGTGCGTAGCGAATCAAAATATCCTATGTTTTTCTCCGTTCCTCTCCCTTTCTTTCACTCCCCCTTTCTCCCACGCCCAAGCGCTCAAACACGGCGGCCCAAACGCGGCGACGGAATGGTCACGGTTCGGGTGGGGCCGGGGAGTTCTCCCGAGAGCCGAGGAGCCGTTGGAGGCCGTGGAGCGGAAGCCAGGTCCAGTCGGGGCGATGGTTGAACTCGTAGCGGACCTCGTACAGGGCCTTGTCGAGGAGGTACGCCCAGAGGAAGGAGTAGCGGACGGCCCGGTCGAGGAGGAAGGGGGCGTCCTCGGCCGTGTCGGCGTAGGCGTTGAGGAAGGTCGTCTCCATCCAGTACAGCAGCGCGTTGACCCAGGGCGCGTAGTCCGGATCCGTCTCCGTGTGGTCCTCCCACGTCACGAGAACGGCGTACTCCAGGGACCGGATCATGCCCGCCACGTCCCGCAGCGCGTTTCCTCGCTTCCGTCGTTCTTCCAGGGGACGGGCCGGCTCGCCCTCGAAATCGAGGATGTAGACGTCTCCCTCCGCCCGGAGGAGCTGACCGAGGTGGTAGTCGCCGTGAACACGGATGCGCTGATGATCGCTCTCGTGATCCTCGAGCGCAGCCAGGCGGTCCTCGGTTTCGGTCCAGGCGGATTCCGGGAGCTGGTCCTCGGGAGGTAGGTCCTCCTGGCGGTCGAGGAGGGTGCGGGTCTCCGTCAGTTCCGTTCGCACACGCTGCGCGAGTTCTCTCCCGGCATCCGCTGGCGCCTCAATGGGACGTAGGTCTTCGGCCTCGGCCCGGAACAGGGCGTGATGCATCTCGGCGGTGCGCACCCCAAGCGTGCGCGCGGTGGAGATCATCTCCGGCGCCACGTCTTCGAGCCACACCGGGGCCGTCTCGTCCGGGGACTGCTCGGGGCTCCGCTCGTTGGTCGCGGCCGAGCGGTCCATCGCTCCGGCCTGCTCTCGGGGGAAGGGGGAGCTTTCGACCCGGTCCAGGAATTTGGCAGTGCAGTCGAGGGCGTAGGTCCACGCGTCGGTCTCCACGTCGAGCGCCTCCTGGAAAATCCCAAGGGTATACCGGCGGTGCTGGCGCCGGAAGGTGACGGTGCCGTGGAGGCGGGGGGCGAATTTGAAGTTGACGCTCGTGAGATGTTCGAGCAACTCCGTCTCGGGATTGGGGCCTTCCTCCAGGCGACGGTAGATTTTGGCAAAGTACTCGCCGTTGATGAGGGCCGACGTGTTGCTCTGCTCGCCGCTGAACAGTTCGATGTCTTCCGGCTCCTCGTGCGTCGCGGCCTCCGGCGACTCGGCAGTATACACGCCCTTCAGGGAACGGCCCCGGCTGCCGCGCTGCCACCACCGAAAGAGCGTGGCCCAGAACTCGGGGTCCATCGTGGCGTCGTAGACGAGGCGCCGCTCGCCCGTGTCGTGCACCTCAAGCCAGGCGAGCACCGCGTGGGAATACTCGTCGAGAAGAGATGGGACCTTGTCCTCCGGAGCGGCCATGAGGGGCAGGGTGTAGAACGATGTCTCGTCTTCGAGGCTGACTTCGAGCACGGAAAGGTACACGGTGGGAGCACTTTTCAGGCGCACCGCGTCCTCGATCTCCACCGCCTTAATTTTCTTTCCCTTCGCCCCGAACCATCGCTGCTTGTTGATGAAGTCGGGCAGGAGCGATTCGAGCTGTTCGGGGCCGCGGCGCTGCGCCATGGTGGGCACGAGCAGATTTTGAAGCCCCTCGGCCACTGGCAGGACGGGCTGCGCGCGGCCGTTGGCCTCCCCCTCGGTAGGCTGGAGGCCGCTGCGATGGGAGGGTTCGCGTTGGACGTCTTCTTCGGGCACGAGCTCGAACCAGTAGAAGTGATGGGAACCGAGAGTCAGGTGATAGTCGTCGTCGCCGATGGACGGGAACGGGGATTGGCTGAAGAGCTCCACCGGGACCAGGCCCTGTAGGTCGTCTCGGGCGGGCACGTGGACCGACTGCGTGAAGCGGGAGAGGTTGGTCACGACCAGGATCTGCTCGCCCTCGTACTCTCGGATGAACGCGAAAATGGCTGTATTCTCGACGGGCAGCAGCTCGAACGAGCCCCGGCCGAAGATCTTCTTGTGCTGCTGGCGGAGGGCAATGAGCCGGCGCATGAAGTGCAGCAGGGAGTGGGGGTCGGCCTCCGCGTCCTCCACGTTCACGAACTCGTAGCTGTAGCGGCCCCGGTTGACGGGGGGCATGAACAGCTTGTGATGAGGCGCCCGCGAGAAGCCGCCGTTCCGGTCGGGGCTCCACTGCATGGGGGTGCGCACGCCGTTGCGGTCGCCGAGGAAGGGGTCGTCCCCCATCCCAATCTCGTCGCCGTAGTAGAGGATGGGACTGCCCTTGAGGCTGAACAGGAGCACGTTCATGAGCTCGATGCGGCGGCGCTCGCCCCCGAGCAGCGGCGTAAGGCGGCGCCGAATGCCCACGTTGATGCGGAAGCGATCGTCGGCCCCGTACTCGTGGTACATGTAGTCCCGCTCCTCGTCGGTCACCATTTCGAGGGTCAGCTCGTCGTGGTTACGGAGGAAGAGGGCCCACTGCGCGTCGTCGGGGATGCCGCCGGTCAGGTCGAGCATCTCGACGACGGGACGGCGATTTTCGCGTCGCAGCGCCATGTAGAGCCGCGGCATGACGGGAAAGTTGAACGCCATCTGCACGCCCGTGCTGTTGCCCTCCGCGTCCTCCCCGAAGTAGGGCAGCGTGTCCTCGGGCCACTGGTTGGCCTCGGCCAGGAGCACCTTTCCGGGCTCGTATCGCTCCTCAACCGCCGCGCGCAGTTCCTTCACGTAAGCAATCGTTTCCGGGAGATTCTCGCTGTTGGTTCCCTCGCGCTCGAAGAGGTAGGGCACCGCGTCGAGCCGCAGGCCGTCCACGCCCATGTCGAGCCAGAAAAACATGACCTCCTTCATCTTCTCCCGCACCTCGGGGTTGTCGAAGTTGAGGTCGGGCTGGTGGGAGAAAAACCGGTGCCAGTAGTACTTTTGTGCCTTCCGGTCCCAGCTCCAGTTCGAGTCCTCCGTGTCGGTAAAGATGACGCGGGCGTCCTCGTACCTGCCGTCCGTCTCGCTCCAGACGTACCAGTCGTGCTTGTCGGACGCGGGGTCGCGGGCTTCCTGAAACCACGGGTGCTGGTCGGAGGTGTGGTTCAGCACGAGCTCGGTGATGACCCGCATGCCGCGGGTGTGGGCGTCGTCCAGAAACGCTTTGAAGTCGTCGAGGTCGCCGTGAATGGGCAGGACCTTGAAGTAATCGGCCGTGTCGTAGCCGTCGTCCTCCAGCGGGCTTTCCAGGAAGGGGAGCAGCCAGAGGGTGTTCACGCCCAGCGACTCCAGATACGGGAGCTTCTCGCGGAGGCCCTGAAAGTCCCCGTAGCCGTCGTTGTTTGAGTCGTAGAAGCTGCGGACGTGCAGCTCGTAGATGACGGCGTCCTTGTACCAGAGCGGATCGGTGAGGAAGTCGTCGGGCATGCAGGGGGTAACGTGTGGAAGGTTGGAGGCGTGAAAGTATGGAGGATTGGAGGGGGGCTACGGAGCGAAAGCCGAAACCATCCACACCTCCATCCGCCCACCCATCCGGCCTTGAACCTCAGGCGTGGACGAGGCGGTCGTAGGCGGTGTGGGAGTGCTCACTCGTGCCGGCGCGCTCGACGCGGAAAATGTGGGCGGGGGTAGTGGGGGTGAGCTTCAGGTAGTGGTGCGTGCCGCGCCAGGTGTAGCGGGCGTCGTTGAGCAGGTCGTGGACCCCAAAGCCGTCGTGGGCGGGGAGGCCGTACTCGTCGCTTGGCAGGACGAGCTGTCCCTCGCACGGGTTGTGCGGGTCGAGGCTCACCACCACGACGATCAGGTTGTCGGGCGTCTCTTTGCTGTAGGCGATCAGGTCCGGATGCTTCGTGTCCAGGAACCGGATCGACCGCATCTGCTGCAGGGCGGGATTTTCCTTGCGGATGCGGTTCACTTGAGTTATAAACGGCTGAAGTGAGGTGGGATCGTTCCAATCCCAGGTGCGGATCTCGTACTTTTCATTGTGGGCGTACTCCTCCTTGGATTCGCGCTGCCGGTTGTCGACGTGCTCGAAGGGTGGACCGTAGACGCCGTAGGCGCTCGACAGGGTAGCCGCGAGCACGAATCGGCTCTTGTGGGCCGGCCGCCCGCCGTGGACGAGCTCGTCGTGCAGAATGTCCGGCGTGTTGGGCCAGAAGTTGGGCCGAAAGTACTCCACAGCGTCGGTGTGGAAAAGCTCCTCGGCGTACGCCTCCAGCTCCTCGGGCGTGTTGCGCCAGGTGAAGTAGGTGTACGAGTTGTTGAAGCCGAGCTTGGCGAGGTGGTACATCGTCTTGGGCCGCGTGAAGGCCTCCGAGAGGACGATCAGCTCGGGCGTCTCCTTGCGCAGCTCGCGCAGGCACCACTGCCAGAAGGCGAACGGCTTGGTGTGGGGGTTGTCGACGCGGAACGTGGTGACGCCGTGGTCGATCCAGTACTCGAAGACGCTCTTCAGCTCCTGCCATAGGGACGGCCACGCCTCGGTCTCGAAGTTGATGGGATGGACGTCCTGGTACTTTTTCGGCGGATTCTCGGCGTAGCGGATGGAGCCGTCCGGGCGGTGGTAGAACCACTCGGGATGCTCCTCGATGTAGGGGTGGTCGGGGGAGGTCTGGAACGCGATGTCGATGGCCACGTCCAGCCCCAGCTCGTGGGCTCGCTCCACGAAGCGGTCGAACGCCTCGATGCCGCCCAGCTCGGGGTGCACGCTCTTGTGCCCACCCGTCGACCCGTCCTCCAGAGGGCCGCCGATGGCCCACGGACTGCCCGGGTCGCCCGGCCCGGCCTCGGGGGCGTTGTCCTTGCCCTTGCGATTCGTTTCGCCGATGGGATGAACCGGCGGGAGGTAGACGATGTCGAACCCCATCTCCTGGATGCGTGGCAGCCGCTCGGCGGCGTCGTCGAGCGTGGCGTGCCGGTCGTCGTCTCGGGCGGAGCGGGGGAAGAACTCGTACCAGGCGCCGCTGCGGGCCCGCTTCGGGTCCACGAGCACCTCGTAGGTGGCGCTCGTCGTTTGCTGCTCGTGGGGGGCGTGGCGCCGCACAAGCTCCGCAATCTCGTCGCCGAGGGCAGCCTGCTCGTTATTGTGTTCAAAGGCTTCGATGTGGGCCTCCAGCAGCTCTCGATCGTCGTCGGGGGCGTTCTCGGCGGCCGCTTCGAGGAGCGACACCCCGGCCGTGAGCTCACTCTCAATCTCGGCCTGCGACTCGCCCCCCTCCACCCGGCGCCGGAACTGGTCCTGCCACGTGGCAAAGCGATTGATCCAGGCCCGCACGCGGTACAGGTAACGCCCCACCTCCGACACCTCGAAGGTCCCTGCGTACTCGTCGTTCTCAGTGTGAGGCATGCGGGTGACGTGCTCCGTGTCGTCGTCTTCGGGGCGGTAGACGAGCTCTGCGGACAGGGCCTCGTGGCTGTCCACGAGGATGCTGGCGGTCACCGCCACCCGCTCGCCAACGGCCCGCTTGATGGGCCACGCTCCGCCGTCGACGGTGGGGGACACGGACGCAATGACCACGCGGGACCACGACTTCGGCATCGTAGACGGGCGGGTCGTAGAGGACGAGGAGGGAGGCTTGGCAGTGGACATGCAGAGGCGGGGCCGAGAAGCGAGCGAAAACGGGACATTGGTTTTTACACGCTACGCATTAGGAGGCGAAAATCCCAATGCAACTGTGCCTCGGCGGGTCCATTCCATTTCCCGGTCCGCGCCCCGATTCTTGCCCCCGTGACGGGTGCGGGCAGGCCGTGCCCTCACGCTCTTTCGAGCTTTTTGTCTGATCTATGGAAGCCTCTCAACCGACCTCGTCCGCAACCACTTCGCAGGCTCAGAGCGGCCTCCAAATTCGACCGGGCAAGCCCTACCCCCGCGGGGCCACGTGGGACGGCACCGGGGTAAACTTTGCACTGCACAGCGCCCACGCCGAGCGGGTGGAGCTGGTGCTGTTCGACGACGCCGAGGACGAGGCGCCCGCCGTCACGTTCACCCTCCCGGAGCAAACGGGGCCCATCTGGCACGGCTACGTGGTGAACCTGCGTCCCGGCCAACTCTACGGTTACCGCGTCTACGGTCCCTACGATCCGGAAAATGGACATCGGTTCAACCCCAACAAGGTGCTCCTGGACCCCTACGCGAAGGCCATTGGGCGCCCCCTGCGCTGGGACGACAGTCTCTTCGGGTACGACATAGAGGACGAGGAAGAGAAGGACCTCTCGTTCGACTCCCGAGACAGCGCGCCCTATGCCCCCCTCGGAGCGGTGGTGGAGGAACCCTTTGCCTGGGGAAACGACCAGTCGCCCGGGATTTCGTGGGAGGATACCATCATCTACGAGACGCACGTGAAGGGGATGACCGAGCAACATCCGGAGGTGCCCGAGCCGCTGCAAGGGACATACCTGGGGCTCGCCTCCGAGCCGGTGATCGAGCACCTGAAGGATCTCGGGATTACCACGGTCCAGCTCCTCCCCGTGCATGCCAAACTGCACCGCCGAAAGCTGCTGGAAAAGGGCCTTCGGGAGTACTGGGGATACAACACGCTTTCCTACTTTGCCCCGGAGCCCGAGTACGCCGCCAATGGGCCGGGGAGCGCCGTGCGCGAGTTCAAAATGATGGTGCGCGCCCTTCACAACGCCGGGCTCGAGGTCATCATCGACGTGGTCTACAACCACACCTGCGAGGGAAATCAGATGGGCCCCACGCTCTCGTGGCGCGGCATCGACAATCGCACCTACTACAAGCTCAACCCCGACGACGAGCGCTACTACATGGACTACACGGGAACCGGAAACACGCTCGACCCCGGCGACTCGTACGTCCTGCAGATGATCATGGATAGCCTGCGCTACTGGGTGACCGAGATGCACGTCGACGGCTTCCGGTTCGACCTCGCCTCGGCCCTGGCGCGCGAGCTGTACGACGTGAATATGCTCGGCTCCTTCTTCAAAGTGGTGCAGCAGGACCCCGTTCTGAGCCAGGTGAAGCTCATCGCCGAGCCCTGGGACGTGGGGCCGGGCGGCTACCAGGTGGGCTCCTTTCCGTGGCAGTGGGCCGAGTGGAACGGCCGCTACCGCGATGCCATCCGTCGCTTCTGGCGGGGCGACCGCGGCCTGACCGGCGAGGTGGCCACCCGCATCACCGGCTCCAGCGACCTCTACGAGCGCTCCGGCCGTCGCCCGTTTGCCTCCATCAACTTTGTCACTGCGCACGATGGGTTTACCCTACAGGACCTCGTAAGTTACGAGAAGAAGCACAACGAGGAGAACAAGGAGAAAAATAAGGACGGTCACGACGAAAACCACTCCACCAACTGCGGCGTGGAAGGCCCCACCGACGATTCCGAGGTAATCGAGTGCCGCGAGCGGCGCAAGCGCAGCTTCATGGCCACTCTCCTGCTGTCGCAGGGCGTCCCCATGATTCTGGGTGGCGACGAGCTGTCCCGCACGCGCCGCGGCAACAACAACCCCTACTGCCAGGACAACGAGATTACCTGGTACGACTGGGATCTCGACGAGCGGGAGCGGTCGTTCCTCGAGTTCGTCCAGCGACTCACCTCGTTCCGCAAGGAGCATCCGACCTTTCGACGGCGGCACTTCCTCGACTCGGTTGACGAGGGGGACGGCACGGGCGACGCGCTCTGGTGGCACCCCGACGGGCATGAGATGGAGGACGAGGACTGGCACGACGAGAACCTGCGCGCCTTCGGCTATCTACTGCGCGGGATGAACCTGGCGCACGACTCACAGGGGCGTCCGCGACGGGACGATTCGTTCCTGGTACTCATGAATCAGGGGGACGGGCCCGTCGAATTTGAGCTGCCGGAGGAGACCAACGAGCTGGAGGACGTCAGCTGTGCGGCCTGGCACGTGGTGCCTGAGCTGGCCGGGGCCCTGGAAGAGTCCGGCCCCATCGAACCGGGCGGGGTGCTGACCCTCCAGCCTCATCGG
Source organism: Bacteroidetes bacterium QH_10_64_37 (assembly GCA_003023105.1). Next base: position 10,228 of record PXSZ01000054.1, on the reverse strand, counting down.
CTGCTGGCCCTGCGGGCCGAGCGCGAAGGGGAGAAGGAGTGAGCGGCAGAGGGGAGACCGCTGGAACGTGACGTGCCAAGGGCGGGGGCAGTGGTGGACACAGTCCGCCACAATTGCATCCTACGAGATCGTCTCCAAAAAGAAAACTCCCGCTCAGCGTCGGCTGAGCAGGGGGAAGAGTAGCGGTAGGGGGATTCGACCCCCCGTCCCGACAGCCGTCGGGACCGACAGTAGTCGAGGCCTCGATTGCCATCGGGATAGGAATCCGACGCTCTAACCAACTGAGCTACCACGCCGTGCGGCAACCGTTCGAAGGAGGTAGCGTGGGAGGGATTTGAACCCTCGACCTCCGGGTTATGAATCCGACGCTCTAACCAACTGAGCTACCACGCCAGGAATAAATGCGGGCGTTTATATGATCGGGCGCGCGCCCGATGTTTCCGGGACGCGGTGAAGAAGCGGTGGACGGGCGGGACGGTCTCGGGAGGAAAGCGTGGGGTATGAGAGAAAGGAAGCGAATTCGTCGCCGTTCACGCAGCCCCTCGCGGCCGTATTCGGCAATGTGATCCATCCGTGAACCGTTGCCCTCGCCGGTTGCAGGCTGTATACTGGAAGCCCATCAGCCTCACCCTCTGCCTGAATTGTCCTATGGCCTGGAGCTCAATTCTCGACCAAAAGCGGGTCGTCGACACGCTGCGCCGAGCCCTGGCCCAGGAGCGGGTGGCGCACGCTTACCTCCTGCACGGCCCCGACGGGGTGGGCAAGCGAGCCGTCGCCTACGAAATGGCCCGCGCCCTGCAATGCCCCGAGCAGAACGACGAAGCCTGCGGCGCGTGCCCGACCTGTCGCAAGACGCGGCGCATGGTGCACCCCGACGTGCACGTGCACCTGCCTCATCCGTGGAGCCAGGAGAGCGACCGCGACGAGGAAGACATGGGGAAGCGGATCCGGCGCCTCGGCGAGAACCCGTACGCCGCCATCGACTACGTGCGGCGGCCGTCCCTCTCCGACCCGTCCGAAACCTCGAACCAGCAGGTGTACTACCGGATCGACCAGATTCGGCAGGACCTGATTCAGCCCATGAGCCTGGCGCGGGGGGAAGGGCAGTACAAGGTGAATCTCCTGATCGACGCGGAGAAGATGAACGACAAGGCGGCCAATGCCTTTCTGAAACTGCTGGAGGAGCCGCCGCCCCAGACCGTGTTTTTGCTCACCACGAACCGGCCCGAGCAGCTCCTACCCACGATCCTCTCCCGGTGCCAGCGCCTGCGCTTCGATCCGCTCCTGCCGGAGACGATTGAGCAGGCCCTCGTGGACCGAGAAGACATGGAGCCGGAGGCCGCGTCGATGCTGGCCCGCATGGCGGACGGTTCCTACAGCCAGGCCCTGGAGCTGGCCGCGAACGAGAACCTGATGACCAGCCGCGAGCTGGTGCTCGACTATTTCCGGGCCGCCTACACCCAGAAGGTGGAGCCGCTCAACCGCTGCATTCAGGAGCTCCAGAACCAGGGCCGCGAGCGCGTCAAGAGCGTCCTGCGGCTCATGCTTCGCTGGATGCGAGACCTTCTTCTGTACCGCACCATGGGCGAGGACGCCCCGCTGGTGAACGTGGATCAGAAAGAGGCCGTGGCGCGGTTCTGCCGCAACCTGCCCTGTGCCGACCTGGAGAACATGGTGGCGCTCGTGGAAGAGGCCCTGGAACTCGCAGAGCGAAATGTACGTGTCCCCCTCATACTTACAGCCCTTGCCCACGGGCTGGCCCGGGCCATGCGGGGCCAAGCGGTCGAATCCCTGTACGTGCCCCTTTCGGAGGCCGAGCTTCGAGTTGCCTGAGTCGTGAGCGGCGGTCCGGCGTTTTCCCACTGGCCGGGCCGGGGGCGCACTACACTTTCCCCAAGCATTGCCCTTTTGGTTGGCGCTCCGTTCGGCCTGGCGCGGGGACGCGGCGAATGGGCGACGCAACGAAACAAGCACCTCTTCGCGTCTCCCCTTCCCCGCGTCCATTCGATAGAGCACGATGACGGGAACGGCGCGCGACTGCGGCTGCGAAAGGGAAGCGGCCTCTGGAACGCAAAGCTGCACAATCTGATCGGCGCGTCTGTGCTGGAGCAGTACGACCTTTCGAAGAAGGGAGAAGCAAAAGAAAGAAAATCGGAAGAAGGGGAGATCAAGAGACAACGTAGCGCTCAGGTGCCGCGAACATCCGCTTGTACCCAGGTTCCGCTGACAGATCGCTCACGGACGGCGAGGTGCAACGACTGTGCGACATTCTGTGCCAGATCGGAGCCGTGGATCGCCTACGCAATATAATTGACAAATGGCTGCTCCGGAGGCAAGACATAGAACCTGTTTTAATTCATGCCACGGTGCTCCGAGCGGCATGAATCAAAACAGGTTCATAGTGGAGAACGCCGCTTCTGAACCGGACGGATCCCTACGGGTTTACTAGACTCTCTCGGCGGAACGGAACCACCACGATGAGCGATTCAGCCTCCTCTTCGCCCCCGGTCAACGTCGCGGAGGAGACCGAGTCGCGGGATCGGAAGGCGGAGCACCTGCAGCTTGCCGAACAACGTGAGATGCAGGCGCGCCAGAATTACTTTCACAGCTACGCCTTCGAGCATCGGGCCCTGCCCGAGATTGATCTGGCGGAGGTGGACGCGAGCGTCTCATTCCTCGGGAAGCGCCTGGAGGCTCCGCTCCTCATCTCATGCATGACGGGGGGAACGGGAAAGGCCGAGTCGGTGAATCGCAATCTGGCCCGGGCGGCCGAGCGCGCCGGAATCGCTGTGGGCGTGGGCTCTCAGCGAAAGGCCCTCGAAACGCCTGAGCAGGAGCACACCTTCCAGGTCCGCGACGAGGTGCCCACCGTGCCGCTGCTGGGCAATCTGGGGGCCGTCCAGCTCAACGACGGATACGGGCTCGCCGAGTGCGAGGCCGCCGTCGAAATGATCGATGCGGACGCCCTCGCATTTCACCTGAATCCGCTGCAGGAGGCCATCCAGCCGGAGGGCGACCGCGACTTCTCCACCCTGCTTCCGAAGATGGGCGAGGTGGCCGAACAACTCAGCGTGCCCATCATTGCCAAAGAGATTGGCTGCGGCATCTCCGGAGCCGTGGCGCGCGAGCTGGGGGAGCACGGCATCGACATCATCGATACTGCCGGACAGGGAGGGACGAGCTGGGCGCGCATCGAGGCTCAGCGGGCCGACGACGTGGACCTGGGCGACCTGTTTGCGGACTGGGGCCTTCCTACGCCCCTCGCCATTCAGCAGGTCAGTGAGGTGCCGGGCACAACAGTGATCGGGAGCGGAGGGGTTCGGAGCGGCGTGGACGTGGCGAAGGCCCTCGCCCTGGGGGCCGATCTCGTAGGGATGGCCTCTCCGTTTCTGAAGGCAGCCATGGAGTCGGAAGAGGCCGTGATGAACAAGATTGAGCGGACCGTGCGCGAGCTTCGGATCGCCATGTTCTGCGTGGGGGCGCGCTCGATCTCCGAATTGCAGCACACACGTATTTTTGAACAACCCCGTTGAGATTCTCACATGGGAACGAATGGAACCACGCCGGTCAAAAGCACACCGTCGGGTGAGTTGGACGAAGAGCGGCGCGAGCGACTCATTCGCGGGATTGCAGAGGGGGAGCTTCCGTTGCACAAACTCCCCGGAGACCTGTCCGCAGAAGAGGGCGCGAATATTCGGCGGGAGGCCCTGGAAACCGTGGCCGGCACGGAGACTGGCGGCCTTGAAACCTATTCATTCGATGCCGAAACGGTCGCGGAAAACAACTGCGAGAACCTGATCGGCACCGCTCAGGTCCCGATGGGCGCCGTGGGGCCGCTCCCGGTCCACGGGGACCACGTTGACGAAGAGGTGTACGTGCCGCTCGCCACGACCGAGGGGGCCCTGATCGCGAGCGTCAATCGCGGCTGTGCCGCCCTGCGCGAGGCCGGGGGGGCGACCGTGCATGCCGAAGACGTGGGCATGACGCGGGCGCCGGTCTTCCGGACCTCCGGCATCCAGGAAACGCGGTCCTTCGTCGATTGGATCGAGGAGCACGAAGAGGAGATCCGCGACCGGGTGGAAACCACCAGTCAATACCTCGAGCTGCTCGAGCTTCGCACCCACTCGGTGGGGACAACGGTGTTTGTGCGCTTCCGCTTTTCGACTGGCGACGCCATGGGGATGAACATGGCGACGCTGGCGTGCGACCAGGTGATTCAGGAGCTGATCACGCCGGCGACGGGCGTCCATTGCGTCTCGTTGTCGGGCAACTACTGCGTCGACAAGAAGCCGGCCGCCGTCAACGCGCAGGAGGGGCGGGGCAAGCGCATTTTTGCGGAGGTGGAGCTGAGCAAATCGGTGCTGCGGGAGGCGCTCAAGACGACCGCCGCCGACCTGAGCGAGGTGCAGTACCGCAAGAATCTGTTGGGCTCGGCCGCGGCCGGGTCGATGGGATTGAATGCACACTACGCCAACATGGTGGCGGCCTTCTTCGTGGCGACGGGGCAGGACATTGCCCAGGTGGCCGAGGGGGCGCTCGGCGTCACCTGCATCGAGCCGCGCTCTGAGGATAGCGTGTACGTCTCCATCTTCATGCCCGACGTGCCCCTCGGCGCCGTGGGGGGCGGGACCGGGCTGCAAACGCAAAACGATGCGCTGTCCCTCATGAACGTGTCACCGGACTCCGACGACCCGGGCGCGGCCGTGATGCGGCTGACCGAAATTCTCGGGGCCACCGTCCTGGCGGGGGAGCTCTCGCTGATGAGCGCGCTCAGCTCGCACCACTTGGCCCAGGCGCACCGCGAGATGGGCCGGGCCAGCCTCCCGGCCCAAAACGGACTGAACGGAATGTCCGAGTAATATCGAACGGGGACCCCTCTCGCAGGTCATGAAGACCGCCACCGCCGTCGCGCCCGCGAAACTCATTTTGATGGGCGAGCACGCGGTGGTTTACCGGCGCCCGGCCCTCACTGCGGCCATCGACCTGTGGCTCCGCGTCACGATGACGCCCCGCCGAGAGTCTGGGGTAGGCCTCCATCTCGCCGAGCTCAACCATCGGGAGGTCACCGATTGGGCGTCCATTCGCACCTACGCCGACACGGTGCGCGACCGGTGGCACCGCTACGTCGAGCATCCGACGCCGGAGGCGTTCGCCCACATGCGGGGGGACGATCCGGCCCATCTCGTAAAGGTCGCCCTCGGCGAGGCGGAGCGTCGGCTTCCGGATGCCGAAGCGCCCGCCTTGACCGTCGCCGTTCACACGCAGCAGCCCATCGGAGCCGGGTTCGGGAGCTCGGCGGCCGTGGCTGTGGCCGTCGTTCAGGCCTACCTGGCAGCTCAGGAGGCCGAGGCGAGCGATGAGGTCCTGCGCGAGCTGGTGCTGGACGTGGAGCGTCGTCAGCACGGAACGCCCTCCGGCGTCGATCCGGAAACGGTACGTCGGGGCGGTCTGGTGTGGGCCGAGCGGACGGAGGATACCCTCGATTATTGCTCAGTGACGCCCCGTTCGCCCGTGCTCGATGGCTTTCGTGTGCTCCATACGGGGAGGCCCGCCGAGTCGACGGGCACGGTGGTGGATGCTGTTCGCGCCCACCGCGACGATGATCCGGAGACGTTTGAAGCCCGCCTCAATCGGATGGAGGCCGCCACCCGGACGCTGCGGACGGTGCTCGCTCAGGAAGCGGCACACCGCGACGAGACTCTGCGGGTCGTCCGAGAGGTCGAGGCGGAACTGGAAGCACTGGGGGTGGTGCCCGAGCCTGTCCAACGGATCGTCCGAGCGGTTGAGGAGAGAGGCGGCGCGGCCAAGATTTCGGGCGCCGGTGCCCTCAGCGGATCAAGGGCCGGGCCCCTGCTCGTGTATCATCCCGATCCGGAGGTCGACCTCGGGGCCGAATTCGAGTCTCTGACGGAAATGAACGTGCGTCTGGGGGCCGAGGGCGCTCACGTGGAGCGGGAAGGAGGCTGATCCTTTTTCATCCGGACTGGCTCGATCCTACACACAGAAAGTGTGGGCGAAGGCGGGAGGGCGAAGAGGCGAGAGGGCGAGGAGTGTGTCTTCAATAGCTTGTCTCGACTCATGTACCGACCATCGACGGTCGGTAGTCCCGACAGTTGTCGTGTATTACCATCGGCGTACCGTCGGTGACCGTTGAGGCGTCCACGTTTTTCTCCCCTTCCCCTGCGCTCCCATTCTCCCACTCCCTTTTCCCAAATGCCGAAGGCCACCGTTGAGGCCCCGTCCAACGTTGCCCTCGTCAAGTACTGGGGGGCAAAAGATCTGGATCGGGCCATTCCGTATGCGCCCTCCGTTTCGATGACGTTGCGGGAGTGTCGAACCCAAACCACTGTAGAATTCCGCAAGGGCGATGATCGTCCCGACGAGGTCCTCCTCGAAACCGAGGCCGGCACCCTGGAGTCCGCTGATGAGGACTTCCGCGACCCCATTGTGCGCCATCTGGATCGGCTTCGAGAGTGGGCGGACTGCTCGGGGGCGTGCCGGGTCGCAACGCGGAACAGTTTTCCCAAGGCGGCGGGCATTGCCTCGTCGGCGTCGGGATTTGCAGCCCTCACCCTGGCGACGGCGCGCGCCTTCGGCCGGGACCCGGATGCAACGGAGAGCTCCGTCCTGGCCCGCCGCAGCGGCTCCGGCTCGGCAGCCCGCTCGGTGTGGGGCGGATACGTGCTCTGGCCCCGACAGTCGTCGGGATCAAGCCCCCGACAGCCATCGGGGGACGAGGCAGCGGCTGCTCAGCTGTTTCCCGCCGACCACTGGGACCTTCGGGACGTCATCGCCGTCGTCGACACGGAAGCCAAGACCGTCTCGTCGCGAGAGGGCCACCGACGAGCTCCCACGAGCCCCTTCTTCGACACGCGCCTCGATCATCTGGGGGAGCGGCTCGGAACGGTCCGCTCGGCTCTTCGGGACCGCGACATGGCGCGGCTCGGGGAGGCGGTGGAACGGGACGGGATCGAGCTTCACCTGATTGCAATGTCGTCCGCACCGCCCATATATTACTGGAAACCGGCGACACTGGTTGTTCTGGAGGCCGTGCGCGAGCTGCGGGCCTCCGGCGTCGCGGCGTACGCGACGATGGATGCCGGGGCCAACGTGCACGTGATCTGTCCGGCTGCCGACGAGGCCCAAATCGCGAATCGGCTCGACGCAATTCCGGAAGTTCACCACACCATTCGAGATGGGGTGGGCGGCGGGCCCACGGCGGACGTGCCGCCTCTCTTTTGACGGTGTCGCCGGGCCTTCGCATCTCATCATGGACCCAGAGTGCCTCGTGACCTCCGTCGTCTTCGTCAAATTGGGGGGCAGCCTCATTACCGACAAGACCGAGCCGTTCACGGCGCGGGCCGAGGTGATCGCACGCCTGTCGCGCGAGATCGCAGAACACTGGGACGCGCACGAAGGACGAATCGTGCTCGGGCACGGGAGCGGATCCTTCGGCCACGTGGCGGCCAAGCGGTCTGGACTGCTGGACCGCCACTCGGACGGGTCCGTCGCGGAAGGGGTCAGTCAGACACAGCAGGCCGCGTTCGCGCTCCATCGTCGCGTGACCGACGCCCTGCGCGACGCCGGCATTCCGGTGTTTTCCGTTGCCCCGTCGAGCGCGTTCGTCGCCTCAGGGGGAGAGCCTGCGGACGTGCAGGCCGAGCCGGTGCGGCGGGCGCTGGACGTGGGCGCCGTGCCGGTCACCTTCGGGGACGTCGTGATGGACCGGGACCGGGGCGCCACGATCTGCTCCACGGAGACGGTGTTTCGGGCGCTCATCGACGGGCTGGAGTCGCAGGGCGTGACGACGCGCCGCGTGCTGTGGATTGGAGACACCGAGGGCGTCTACGATGCCCACGGAGAGACCATTGCGCGCCTCTCCCCCGACCGTGCCACTCAGCTTCTCGACGAGGTAGACGCTCCGTCGGGGACCGACGTGACCGGCGGCATGCGCCATCGGGTGCGCACGGCCCGTGCGCTGGCGCGTCGGGGCATCCCGTCGCTCATCACGAACGGACGTGAAGCGGGTCGGCTTCGTCGGGCCCTGCGCGGCAAGACGGTCTCCGGCACCCAGGTATTGCAGGAGAAGGATGCGACGACGTGAGCATTGGCGAAACGCGAAGACTCGCTCTTCGACGAACCAGTGCATCGGAGTCTACTCGCGGGTCAAATACTTTTCCCTCTCTTTCTGTATTTTCCCATCAGTAGTTCTTCGTAATGGGTTTGATCCGTCTTCTCCTCGGCGTCCTCCTCATTAGTCTCATCCTCGGAAGCGCGCCGGTATTGGCACAGGAGCGAGGCCGGACAGCCCGGACTACATTGGTCCGTGACTCGGCCCGTCACGCTCAGTTTAGCCGTCTTCTGTCCCGCTACGTCGACGAGCAGGGCCGGGTGGACTACGCCCAACTCAAGCGACAGGCGGACTCGGCGCTCGCGCCCTACCTGCAGCAGTTGGCCGCCACCAATCCGGCCCGCCTGTCCCGGGACGCCCGGCTCGCCTTCTGGATCAATGCCTACAACGCCTACGCCCTGAAGCTCATCGTCGACCACTACCCCGTTTCGACCATTTGGGCCACGACACCCGGCCCGGCCAAGCCGACGAAGGAGAAGAGTCCGTTCGAGATGGAAATCGGGACGGTCGCCGACACGACTCGGACCCTCGACGAAATCGAGCATCGGATTATCCGCAAGCGGTTTGACGAGCCTCGCATTCATTTTGCCCTCGTCTGCGCGGCGGCGAGTTGTCCGCGTCTGCGGCGGGAGGCCTACACCGGCCCCCGGCTCGACGCGCAACTGGACGATCAGGCCCGGACCTTCCTTCACGACGAGCAGAAGAATCGCATCCCGGGGGGGGACGACCGGATTGCCCTGTCGCGCATTCTCAAATGGTACGGGCAGGACTTCGGCCCCTCCACGGACGACCTCCAACAGTTTCTCGCCCGGTACTTCGAGGGCCCCGTTCGGGATCGGCTGTCGCGGGCCGACTACACCGTCGACTTCCGTCCGTACGACTGGTCGCTCAACGATCAAGGGGAGATGAAAGAGGGAGCGACTTCCTCTTCAGACTGAGCCTTGCCTGCAGCGGGGAATGCTCAGTCGATTCTCTCGTCCCAGAGCGTGGGCATCGGGCGGTGCAGGACCAGCACGCCTTCCAGCAGGGTCCGGTCGTAGTTGATGAAGCCGTGAGCCGTGTACACGTCGGCGGGCGTGCAGTCGTAGAGCAGTTTCACCTCGCGGTCTCGCTGCCGGTGGTCGGTCGTCAGGAGGGCGCCCACGAGGCCCGTCGTGCCCCGGCCCACGAACACGTCGAGCGGCTCCCCATCGGTGCTGCGGGTGTCATTGACGAAGCCGTAGTCGAGCGGATAGATGACGGACGGATAGTCGGGGTGAGCTGTCGCGCGGGGCCGCTCGATCGTGATGCCCATCGTCTCGATGCGCTGCTCCCATGCGTCCCATCGAAGGTGTTTGCGGACCAGGGGGCGCAGAGCCTGGAGGTCGAGGGCAGGCGGGTGCGGGTCACGCTCGGACACGGGCAAAGAGGTCGGCCGACGATCGTTCTCAAGACGGGGGATTGTCGAGGAGATCGGTCACACGGTCGATGAAGGATTCTGCTTTGGAGTTCTCGCAGCTCGTTTCTGCGTTCGGAATCGACCGGTCCATCGAGAAGAACGAGTACGTCTCAGTTCGATTCCGGACGGGCGTCGCCTCGGGCGTAGGAGCCGAACAGCCAGAGGTCTGCGTCCGGCTCCACCTCGTGGACGGCTTGCTTGATCCGGCGAAGAAAGTCGGCCTGCTCCTCGCCCTGGGCCGCCAGGGCCGTTAGGGTGTCGTCGTCGAGCTCGGGGACGCGGAGTTCCGGCATAGGAGTTCCTCGGCGTGACGAAGCGGACTTCAGAAGTCATACGGGGGGTCAGGGAGTGGGAGAAAGGGAGAACGGGAGCGTGGGGGCGCGGGAGCGGAGAGCATAGGAGCACGGGAGTGAAGAAAACGCCAGTACGCCTACACGCCCAAACGCCGACACGCCCGTACGCACCGGAGCGCCATCGGCAAAAACGATTGACGAAGGTTCTCGCGCATCGGTAGTTTGGACTACGACGCCAGGCGCTTCCGTCGAGCTACGTGGGGAGGGGGCTCCACGTCCGGCGGCAGGTCGAGGCGGAGAGAGAGTTCCTCCAGCTGCTCCGGGTCCACCCAGTCGGGCGACTGCACCATCGGTTCCTTGCCGCTC
>PXSZ01000053.1 GCA_003023105.1 Bacteroidetes bacterium QH_10_64_37 | reverse complement strand
TTTCTCTCGCCCGCAGATCCGGGGCCCGTGCCCGAGACCGCCGTCTCCATCAAAGAGTGGACGGTGCCGTGGGACAACACGCGGCCTCGCGATCCCTACGTTGGCGCGCGGAACCGGGTCTGGTTCGTGGGGCAGCGCGGCAATTATCTCGCGTATCTCAATCACGAGGACGGGTCGTTCGAGCGGTACGACCTGCCGGACGGCACCGGGCCGCACAACTTGATTGTGGAAAAGAGCGGCACGGTCTGGTTTGCCGGCAACCGCGACGCCTACATCGGTCGCCTCAATCCGGAAACCGGAACTGTCGAGCGGTTCGAGATGCCCAATCCGAAGGCCCGCGATCCGCATACCCTCACGTTTGCGCCCGACAGCACCATCTGGTTCACGGTACAGGGCGGCAACTTCGTCGGCCACTTCACGCCGTCCGACGGGGCGGTCGATCTAATCGAGGTGCCCACGCCGCGGGCCCGCCCCTACGGCATCATCGTGACGAACGACGGCACGCCGTGGTTCACGGAGTTTGGGTCCAACAAGCTTGGTACCGTCGACCCGAAGACGATGGAGCTCACGGAGATTGAGCTGCCGCGCGAGGACGCCAATCCCCGCCGCCTCTCCCAGGCGCCGGACGGCAAGATCTGGTACGTCGATTACTCGCAGGGCTACGTGGGCCGCTACGATCCCGCCGCTCAGGACGTTCAGGAGTGGCGCGTGCCGGGCGGGACGGACGCTCGCCCCTACGGCATGATGACCGACGATCAGGGCCGCGCCTGGTTTGTGGAGACCGGTGTGAGTCCCAATCGATTCGTCGGCTTCGACCCCGCGGCCGAAGAATTTACGGAGCCGACGCCCATCGAAAGCGGGGGCGGCACGGTGCGGCACATGTACTACGAGCAGGACGCGCAGGCCATCTGGTTTGGCACGGACGCGAACACCATTGGACGGGCCACGCTCCCGCAGTAGCGATGATGCCTCGTGTCCGACTTGCCGTGCTGCTTCTGGGCCCGATCCTCCTGCTGGGAATCGGCGTGTGGGGACAAGCTCCCGCTGTGCCATCGAGTTCTCCATTGTACGCCGAGCACCCACCGCTGGGCCACACGGGCGGCTTCGGGGAGCCGACCTGTCACGCCTGCCACTTCGGCGGCGAGGTAAACGGCGGAGGCGGGGCCCTGACCGTAGAGGGCCTGCCGGATTCAGTGCGGCCCGGCCGGTCGTACGCCCTCGCGGTCACACTTACTGCGGAGATGAAACGAAGCGGGTTCATGCTGTCCGTTCGTGAGCCGGACGGATCGCAGACCGGCAGGCTCGCCCCGCTCGACACGGCCCGCGTGGCGGTCGGATCGCCCGACACCTCGACCGTGCAATACGCTCACCACACGCTGGACGGGACGGTCCTCTCGGGGCCGAACCGCGCCACCTGGTCGGTGCGGTGGGAGGCCCCGGACGCCGCTGGGGACACGGTGCTCGTGCACGTGGCGGCCAACGCGGCCAACGACGATGCCTCGGAGTTTGGGGACGACGTCTATGCGGCTGCGGCCCGTGCCGTCGTGGCTGAGTGAGGGCGTTCCCCTACGCTTCCATCTTTGCGTACCGGTCGTGGAAGCGGATGATGGCCTGGATGCCCTGGCGGAAGCGGTCGAGGCCGAAGGACTCGTTGGGCGAGTGGATGGCGTCGGAGTCGAGCCCGAAGCCCATGAGCACGCTGTCGAGGCCCAGGTGCTGCTGGAAGTCGGCCACCACCGGGATGGTGCCGCCGTTGCGCACGAAGAACGGCTCGGTGCCCAGGACCTCGCCCATCGCCGTCTTGGCGGCCTGCATGGGCGGCGCGGTGGGGTCGACGAGGACCGGATCGCCGCCGTGCAGCCGCCGCATCGAGACGTTCATCGTGTCGGGCACCACGGTGTCGAGGTGGGCCTCCAGCTTGTCGTAGATGTCGGGCACCGACTGGTCGGGCACGAGGCGCATCGAGAGCTTGGCGTGGGCCTTGGCGGGGAGGACCGTCTTGGCCCCCTCACCGACGTATCCGCCCCAGAGGCCGTTTACGTCGAGCGTGGGGCGGGCCGAGAGGCATTCGAGCGTCGTGTAGCCGCCCTCGGTCCGCACCGCGTCGATGCCGATGGCGTCCATCCATGTGTCCTCGTCGAACGGGAGTTGAGCGTAGGTGTCGCGCTCCTCTTCGGTCAGGTCGCGCACGTCGTCGTAGAAGCCCGGGATGGCGATGTGGTGGTCCTCGTCGTGCAGCCCCGCGATGATGCGGCTGAGCGCGTTGGCCGGGTTGTCCACGGCCCCGCCGTAGTTGCCGGAGTGGAGGTCGCGGTTGGGGCCCTGGAGGGTGATCTCGGCGTAGGCCAGCCCGCGGAGGCCGTAGGTGATGGAAGGTGTCTCCGTCGAAAGCATGGCGGTGTCGGAAATCAACACCACGTCCCCGTCGAGCCGGGGGCCATTCGATTTGACGTACGATTCGATGGCCATCGATCCGGTCTCTTCCTCGCCCTCGATCACGTACTTGAGGTTGACCGGAAGGTCACCCTCCGCCGACAGATACGCCTCGGCCGCCTTGACGTGCATGAACATTTGCCCCTTGTCGTCGCAGGCGCCCCGGGCGTAGATCGATCCGTTGCGCTCGGTGGGCTCAAACGGCGCGGTGTCCCATTCGTCGAGCGGATCGGGCGGCTGCACGTCGTAGTGGCCGTACACCACCACCGTGGGCTTGGCCGGGTCGGTAGTGTGCTCGGCGTAGACGAGGGGATGGCCGTCGGTCTCGATGATCTCGGTGTGCTCCATCCCGATCGCGTCGAAGTGATCGGTAAGCCACTCGGCGGCCCGCTGCACCTCGCCGGCGTAGGCGGAGTCAGTGCTGACCGACGGGATGCGCAGGAGCTCTTTGAGTTCGCCGACGAATTGGTCGGAGTGATTTTCGGCGTAGGAGAGGGCGGTGTCCATGCGGAATTTGGGATTTGGAATTCGGAGTTTGGAGTGCGGAGTTCGGAGGTGTGGAGTGGTCGTATGAGATCGAACGCGCTGAAGTGACCTGGTCCAAGTGCCTCCTTCCGAAACGTCACAGGGAGGGAGTCATGACGGGGTGAGTCATGAGTGACGAGTTATGAGGAGGTTGGATCCCGGCGTTTCAAGTCGCTCCTACAGCCCATCAAGGCGACAGAGGAAAAGAATACAATGGGACCGCGCAATTTTCCAACGCGATTTTCCAACTTGGAAACGATACGCAATACGATATACGCAATATGGCCTATCAGAGGGACGATTCTTCCCAACTTTGTATTGCCGGGACGGTGGAGCGTCGTCTCGTCAAGTGTCTGATTTTCGAGCATACAGCAGGAGACGAGGGCTCTCGTCGGGCGCGTAATCGCCGCCCTCGTAGTTCCCGAACAGCGCAACCAGGTCCAGCCCGACCTTCGCGTACATCTCCTTCAGGTCGTGCAGGGTGTAGAGACGCACGCTTTCGTGGAAGGTCTCGGTGGCCCCGTCGTGCTCGATGGTGATTTTCTTGTTCACGCGACCCTCCTCGATCCAGCGGTCCTGGTGGATGGTGGTGCCGTCCTCGGTCTCGCGCTCAGAGGGGCCGAGCGAGTCGGGGACCACCGAGGCGTTGAGGAAGTCCTGCAAGAACCACCCGCCGGGGCGGAGGGCAGCGGTCATGGCGGCGAGGGCGCGTTCGTTCTCGGCGTCCGCCTCGAAATAGCCGAACGACGTAAACAGGTTGACGACCCCGTCCGCGCATCCCTCGCACACCGGCTCCCGCATGTCGCTCACCTGGAACGACGTGGTCGCATCGAGCCCGTCGGCGACCGCCTCTGCGCGAGCCTTCTCGATGGCCTTTTCCGAGAGGTCGATCCCCGTGACCCGGTAGCCGCGCCGGGCCATGGCGCGAGCGTGCCGGCCGCGTCCGCAGCCGACGTCCAGGATGTGGGCGTCGGGGGCGGGCGCCATCTCGCATTCGATGAGGTCGACCAGCCGCTCAGCCTCGTCCTCGTCCCGGTGGTCGTAGACGCGCGTGTAGGCGTCACTCCAAAACCACTCTTCGTACCAGGACATCTTCTTGGGAATGGGGGAGAGGGCGAGTGGGAGAGTGATGGCGGACCGCGGTCGGCGAACGGCGAGTCGGTTGCGGGGGCACGAGGCCTCAGGCTGTGTCCGCGACGGCGGAGCCGCAAAAAACTGTCCCGGGCGCGCAGCGAGCTACTCCTCGTCCGTGGCCTCCTCGAAGGGAGCGAGGGCCTCTTCGACGGGGCGGGCGTCGGGGAACCAGTTGATGATTTTGCGGACGACCTCGTCGAGTAGGGCGTCGGGACAGGAGGCGCCCGAGGTGAGGAGCACGTCGACCGGCGTGTCGGGGGCCGGGAACCAGTTCTCGGAGCGCACCTCTTCCTGGTTGTGCACGTCGAAGTGCTGGATCTCCGCGGGAGCGTCAAACGCGCCGGCGTCGCGGATGAAGTAGGTGGGCATGTGGTCCTCGCACAGCTCCACCAGGTGGCCGGTGTTCGACGAGTTGTAGCCGCCCACGATGATGCCCACGTCGGCCCCGTCGTCGATGAGGGCGTGGGTGGCGTTCTGGTTTTCGTTGGTGGCGTAGCAGAGCGTGTCGCTCGTGTCGGCGAAGTGCTCCTTCACCTCCGCCTCTCCGTACCGGTCGATGAGGGCCTCGCGCATCAGGTCGGCAATGGCGGCGGTCTCCTCCGCGATCATGGTCGTCTGGTTCACCACGCCGAGACGCTGCAGGTCCGTTCCCGGATCGAAGCCCTCGGAGTACTTGTCGTCGAAATAGTCGTAGAAAAAGTCGGCGTCTTTCTCGCCGCGGATCACTTTCGCCAGTTCCTGCGCCTCCTCCATGTCGCGCACGACAACCACGGGTCCGTCCTTCTTCGCGTGGGAAAACGTCGCGCGGGTTTCCTCGTGGTATCGCTTGCCGTGCACGACAATCGAGTGGTCGTCGTCCCCAATCTGTGAGCTCTTGCGCCACACCTTTTCCACGAACGGGCACGTCGTATCGTACGTCTCGGTGTCCACGCCGCGCTCTTCGAGCTCCTGCCGCACCTCCAGCGTGGTGCCGAAGGCAGGAATGATGACCACGTCGTCGGGCGTCAGTTCGTCGAACGGGATGAGCTGCTCCCCCTTCGTGGTGCGCAGAAACTGAATGCCGCGCTCGCGCAGGTCCTCGTTCACGTGCGGGTTGTGGATCATCTCCGAGAGGAGAAAGATCCGCCGGTCCGGGTTCTCCTCCAGCGCCTCGTAGGCAATCTCGATGGCCTGCTCGACGCCGAAGCAGAAGCCGAAGTGGCGCGCGATCTTGAAGCGCACCGGACCAAAGTCGATGACCGACGGCGAGAGGTCCTTCTTCCGCGGATCGGTGGCCTGGCGCGCGTCCTGGACCGTTGAGATGATGGGGCTCTGGTAGAAGGTCGGGACGTCGAACTGGCGCATGGGTGGTCGGGACTCAGAGCGAAGGCAGAGAAACTCCGCGGGCTCGTACGCGAGGGGCGCGGCGGTGATTCGGCTTTGTGTTTGTGCGTGGGAGCGTGGGAGAACGGCGGAGTGGGGGAAGGAGAGAAGGGGGGAATGGGAGAACATATGCTGAATGCTATCGGGATATGTCTCGAACCCCATCGGGATGGGGGAAGGTGAAGGCGTGGAATGGGGGCAGGAAAGTGAGGATGAAGGGGGAACAACCGGCTCGGGGTGTTCGCTTGAGGAAGCGATTGTGCGGGCGGCCCGCTCCCGAATCCCCGGCGGGCTCCTGCACAGAGAACAGACCGGACGGTCAGTTTCTGTTATTGCAAGAAAAAACGTGGACACCATTCAGTCACGCCCCGAGGCCCTCGTTGCCGTTGCTGCGGACTGGCGAGAGCCGGACCATCCGCCGCGAGAAGAGGCGGTCGCCGAGACCGTAGAGGCGCCGAATCGCTGGACCGAGGAGGCACTCGACTACGCCCTCAACCGGTGGATGCAGCGCCTCACCCTGGAGGCCCTAACCGACTGGCTCGGAGACATCGAGCCCGACGCGCCGACCCCGGTGGGCGTCCTGCACGGGTCGGCGGACCCGCTGGAGGGACTTCGGGACGCGGTGGCGGTGTGGGCGAGCGGGCACACCTATCTCGGGCATCCGCCGGACGCCTCTCCGGCACTGCTCCCGACGTTCACCCGCGAGCTCAAGGAGCACCACGAGGAGCAGGACATCGAGTTTGTGGACGAGGAGGCCCTCTTCGACCGGGCGACAGCGGTGATGGCCCAACCTGATCGGGGCAACGTTGACACGTTGCAGCAGCAGTGCGATTCTCATGGCATCCCGCAGAAGCGTCGATTGGTCCGACCGACGCGCCTCGCCATTGCGGTGCTGGACGGCCACGAAAACGACGACGCCCGGGGCGGAATTGCGGAAGACCTGCTGTTGTACGAGGGCGGCGGCCACCGTCGGCTCGCGCTCGTGTGGGCCCCGACCGATCTGTCGCCGGATTCCTACCTGGAGGCAATGGCCCGCTTCCGCGGCGTCTTTCCGGTGCACGAGGACACGCCCGGTGCCCTTCAGATGCAGAAGGCATTCCTCGAAGCGCGCGACGAGCCCCGGGCGTACGCCGAGGGCCTGGAGTTTCTCGTGAGTCGGGGCGCCCCGGAGTTCCCGCAGCCCGACGGCCACATTCGCTGGACCGAGTATGAGAACCTCGACGAGGTAGACGAGTGGATTGAGGATCATCAGGACGCCCTGTACGCAGTCGTCGCCCGGGGGGGGCTCCACGACCAGTTCCCCCGTTCGTGGCCCCTCCGGACGCCGGGCGGATTGCACATCCCGCCGATCAACGACGAGGAAGGAGCAGCCATCGCCGCATTCGTGCAAGGGCTGGGCGAGAACTGAGCACTACGTCGTCTCCAGATGCTCGGTCAGAATCGTCTCGACCTCCGGCTTGACGGTGCTCCAGTCGACGGTCGGGGCCTTCGACACGGTGACGAACTGGGAGGTGATGAATACGTCGTCGACGCCGGAGACTGAGAAAAGACGCCGGGCGAGGGGATCGTCCTCGGCTTCTTCTTCCGACGAGAACGCCGCCACGCCTTCCTGGATGAAGGGACCGTCTTCCGTCGTGAACTTGAGGCTATTCGGATTGGGGGTACGCTCCGCCTGGATCGTGGCCATAGAACGCGCTCGTCTCGGGGTCGAAGGGGGGCTGAGGGATGGTCGGGGACGGACGAGTGCCCGAATGGAAAACGGAGACCGTTTGGGCGAGTTCGCACCGGAACGAACACCGGGGTTCTACGGTGAATTCACTTGCATCATCAGCAATACGTGTAGTACCTTGGACACGCAATTCCTTCACACCGGATCCCCTTGATCGGCTATGGAGTCCCGCAACGATCGACCGTCGGCCCCGAGCCCCGAGCGTCCCCTGACAGATGCTCCTCAGGAGGGAAAGATGCACCGGATAGCGGCCCACACGCAGGGGCTCTTCGAGGATCTCCGAGAGTGGATTGATCTGCGCATCGACCTTGCGATTCTCGAGGTCGAAGAACGGATCGACGAGGCCAAGAACAGCCTCGCCCTCGGGATCACCCTTGCTGTATTCGGCTTCTTCGCCGCGCTCTTTACCCTCACGACTGTCGCGCTGGGCGTGGGATGGCTCCTCGGGCATCCGTTCTGGGGATTTCTCGCGGTGACGGTCGCCCTCATCCTGGTGGTCGTTGTCCTCCGCGTCGCGCAACCGGCGCTGGTGCCCTCGTCGAATCTCTTCCGCACTCTTCGGGAAGACCGGGCTCGTACGTACAGCGACGACAGGCGCCCGCCCCGTCCCGCGGCGGCCGCGGTTGGGGACGAGGACGCCAGGGAGGACGAGACGGAGGCGACGTCGTCCGATGCATCGCAGGCGTAGCGAGCCGCCCACGCGGGAGGCCCCGCCACAGTTCTGAAGGGCGACCCTTTCACAATTCTTCTCTACGACACACCGTTCTATCCTCATGGACACGGAATCAACCAGAGCAGACGTCGAGGCCCGTCTTCGGGAGGCCTCGGAGGCCATGTCCGACCGCTTCGATTCGTTGCAGGAAGAGGTGGCCACCACCGGCACGACGATTCGAGACTGGGCGGTTCGCAATCCCTGGAAGAGCGTGGGGGGCATGCTGGCGGCCGGCGTGGCGGTCGGCGCGCTCTTTGGCGGCCGAGGGTCGCGACGGCGACCGGAGCACGTGGAATTGTTGGAACAGTACATCCAGGCCCTTCGCGCAGACGTGGACGACGCAATTGCCGCGGGCGACACGCCCGGCCGCGCCGTCGAAAAGGCCCTCCGCGGCGGCGCCCCCCTCGTCGTGTACCGGGAAGGAAACGCTGGAGAGGAGGCAGGTGCCGGCGGGAGCTTCCTGGGCACGACTGTTGGCTTTGTCGCTCGTCTTGCCTTCCGGGAAGTGATTCGGGAGTTCATTCTTTCCACGTTCGAGGACGTCGACGTAGAAGGGATGATCGGGGGCGAGGACCTCGAATAATACCGTCTGCTGGAGGTTGGTGTGCACGACCTTTACCGAATTCGTTTTCCTCCCGCAGCGTCCTGTAGACCGCCGACTGTGGACGACGGACCGCCTGCAGCGCCGATTTTCCGCGGTCCGCCGTTTGCTGTCCGCCGTCTCGTCGAAAACAGCACGTAGGTCACAACTTGGGTTATAGATGCCTGGACGGGAAGCACTTTTCAGAATGCCTTTTTACGAGTGAGACGCACCGATGCGACTGATTATCTTTGGGCCCCCGGGCGCCGGGAAGGGCACTCAGGCTGCTCTTCTGGAGCAACGACGCGGGATCACGCAAATCTCGACGGGAGACATCCTCCGGGCGGCGATGGATCAGGAGACCGCGCTTGGACAGAAGGCGAAAGCCTACGTCGAAGCGGGAGAGCTCGTCCCGGACGAACTGGTCCGAAAGCTCGCGGAACAGGCCATTGCCGACGAGAGCTTTACCGATTTTGTACTGGATGGTTACCCCCGCACCCTGCAACAGGCCGAGTGGCTGACCGAATTTTTGGAGGGCCGCGACACGCCGCTCCACGCCGTCCTCAGTCTTGAGGTCCCCGACGAGGTGCTCGTCCGTCGTCTCAGCCGCCGCCGCGTGCACGCAGAGACGGGCGAGACCTATCATCTGGATCACAATCCTCCCCCCGACGCCCTCGATCCCGACCTCATCGTCCAGCGCTCCGACGACGAGCCGGAAACCGTGCGGAACCGGCTTGCGGTCTACCGCGAGGAGACGGCGCCACTGGCCTCGTACTACGAGGAACGAGACGCGCTCGTCTCAGTCGACGGCGTCGGGGATATCGAAGAAGTCTTTCAGCGGATCCTGCAGGTGCTTGCGAGGCGCGAGCATCCTGCGTAGTCGTTCCCCCTGGAGAAACTCCAATCGGTGTTCTGAGGAACGTGGTTGACAGAGATTTCCCGATGACCCTCTCCGCGAAGAGGGGATCCCACAAGGACCGGGTGTCGGCCTTGCGAACGCGCATCGACGACGCCCTCCCCGCGCTGGTGGAGGGGCGGACGCCCGCCGCGCTGTACGACGCGGTGGAGCACGTCCTGCGGGCCGGGGGGAAGCGCATTCGTCCCATTCTGCTCCTGCTGGTGGCCGAGTCGCACGGGACCTCCGTGGACCGGGCGCTTCCGGCGGCGCTGGCCGTCGAGCTGTTTCACAACTTTACCCTCGTCCACGACGACCTTATGGACGACGACGACGAGCGCCGCGGGCGCCCCACGGTTCACGTCGAGTGGGATCGCGGCACAGCTCTGCTCGCGGGGGACCTGATGATGGGGCTCTCCTACGACCTCCTGGGGCAGGTGGAGGAGACGGACGCGGAGGGGCTCTATTCGGTATATCATCCGATGGTCGAACACCTCTGTGCTGGGCAGGCCCTGGACGCGTCGTTCGAGACCGAAGAGGCGGTGTCGGTAGAGGCCTACCTGGACATGATTGACCGGAAGACGGGGGCGCTCCTCTCCGCCGCCTTCGAGCTGGGGGGCATCATTGGGGGCGCCTCGTCGTCCGAGCGAGAGCACCTGCGCACGGCGGGGCAACTGGTGGGGCGGGCCTTCCAGATTCAGGACGACCTGCTGGATTTGACTGCGAACGACGAGGCCTGGGGCCGAGGGGTTGGCGGCGACCTTGTGGGGGGGAAGAAGACGTTTCTGACGCTGCGGGCGCTCGAACGAGCCGACGGAGCAGAGTACAACTGGTTCGCCCGCCTGGTGACCCGAGGGGGGATCCCCCGAGACGACGTGCCGGAAGCCCGGGATCGGATGGCAGCGCTCGGGGTCTTCGACGAGGCGCGCGAGGCCGTAGCGTCGTACACCGAACAGGCCCACGAGCAGCTCCGGCACCTTCCCGAGGCGCCGGCCGCCGAGACGCTCCACTGGTTGCTCGACCGCCTGGCGGCCCGCGACTATTGATCCGGTAGCCACCCCGGAAGATTGTTGGAGTCGGTCGCCCGCCCGCCTGTTCTCCGTCGAGCTGGCATCGATTCCCTGCGTCCGCTGTCACGAACGTCGGGAGCGAGCGCGCTTCTCAAGACAGCCCCAACGAACATTTCGACGGGCCCCGATTACACTACGCTCCCTCACTCGGTTCCCGGACCCGCATGATCGAGCGCGAAGTTACCATTCGCAACCGCGCCGGACTCCACACCCGTCCGGCGTCGAAGCTGGTGAAGACGGCGTCTCAGTTCGACTCGGAGGTGTACCTGCGCCGGGACCACTACGAGATCAACGGGAAGAGCGTCATTGGGGTGATGACCCTGGCCGCCGAGCAGGGCGCCAGCCTCACCCTCGTGGTGGATGGCGACGACGAGGAGGCCGCGGCAGACGCCCTCACGAACCTCTTCGAGGATGGGTTCGGGGAAGAGCTCTGAGAACGATCGTGCTGTCCCTGCCAAACCGCATTCACAACCATGGGCGATCCCCCGGAGGCCGAATTAAGTGGGGCGAGTTCGTCTGCCGACGAATGCGTCATCGAGGGCAGAGGGGCGGCGCCGGGCATCGCGATTGGGACGGCCTACCGCTACGACGCCTCTGCGCCCGAGGTGCGGCGGGCCACCATCGACGCGGAGGAGGTGGAGGCGGAGCTCGAGCTTTTTGCCAATGCCCTCCAGCGGGCCGAGCAAGAGCTGGAAACCGTCCGGGCCCTGGCCCCCGACACCCTGGAGGCCGACACCGACGCCATCATTGAGGCGCAGGCCCTGATGCTGCGCGACGAAGAGTTTCTCCAGTCCGTTCGGCGGCGCGTTCGGGAGCACCACGAGTCGGCGGGGACGGCGGTAAAAACCGTGCTGAGCACGCATCGAGAGCGGCTTGAAGCGAGCGACGACGAGTACCTGTCCGATCGAACTGAGGATTTCGAGGATCTCGAGAAACGGCTCCTTCGGTCGTTGCGGCGGGGGAAGGTCGCAGCCAACATGGAGACGCACTCGGTCCTGGTGGCGCCCGACCTGACCGCGACCGATCTCCTTCGCTTCAGTCGGCACAATCTGCTGGGCTGTGTGATCGCCAATGGAGGGACCACGTCACACCTCTCCATTGTCGCCAAGGCGCTTCATCTGCCCCTGCTGGTTGGGATCAGTGAGGCTCCGACGACCGTCGCCTCCGGCGATCTCGTCATTCTCGACGGGGACGAGGGGCAGCTCCTCCTCCATCCCAGCTCGTCGACCCTCGAACGGTACCGACAGCGGCAGGACGAGCGCGACACGCACCCCTGGGAGAGCGGCGACCGGGCCAATCAGCCCGTGGTGACAACCGACGGTCGGGCCGTCACCCTCCGGGCCAACGTCGGATTGGAAACGGAGCTCGACCTGCTGGAGCCCTATGGGGCCGAAGGCATTGGGCTCCTCCGAACCGAGCTCTTTTTTCTGGCCGACGGGAAAACGCTGGTGGAGGACCGCCAGGCCGAGGTGTATCGCACCGTTGCCGAGACCGCTGGCGAGTCGGGGGCCACGATCCGGCTCCTGGACCTCGGGGGGGACGAGCGGCTCTCTCGGATGCACGCGGGCCTCCGCGAGGACAATCCGTTTTTGGGGTGGCGGGGCCTTCGGATGCTCCTCGACCGTCCCGACGAGCTGCTGCGGCCCCAGCTGCGGGCGCTGCTACGGGCCAACCGGCACGGCCCGCTTCGGATGCTGCTGCCCATGGTGACCGACTTGGGGGAGGTGCGTCGCGTGCGGGCAATCGTGGACGAGGAAGCCGATCGGCTCTCGGAGGAGGGCGTTCCCCACGATCCGGACCTGCCGCTCGGCATCGTGGTGGAAGTCCCGGCCGCCGCCCTTCAGGCGCATGCCTTTGCCGAGCACGTCGACTTCTTCTCGATTGGCACGAACGACCTCACACAGTACGTTCTGGCCGTCGACCGTGGCAACGATCGGGTGGCGGCTCGGCACGACGCCCTGCATCCGGCCGTCCTCGGACTCATTCTGCGCGTCGTCGAGGCGGGGCGGAGGACCGACCGTCCCGTGGAGCTCTGCGGCGAGATTGCCAGTGAGGTGCAGGCCGTGCCGGTACTCCTCGGCCTCGGCCTGGACACCCTGAGCGTCTCGCCGCAGTACCTGTCCGCCGTGCAGCGGATCGTCCGCGCGGTCAGCTACGAGGACACCAAGGCCCTCGCCCGCGAATGTCTCCAGGCAACCGACGCCGAAACGGTCCGGCGCCGGGCGCGCGACTGGGTCGATGCACACGTGCCCTCATCGTCTTCTGCCGATCGTGCGTCACCGGGGGCGCCTTCATGAAATGATACCGACTGCGAGGGTTCTTTGTGCATTTTCGCGTCTTCCGTGGACGTAGAGAGGACGCGCGTCGTCTCTTCATCACTCAGTTAACCCCAGATAACCCCATGTCCAACACCATTCTCGACCGCGTCAAGAAGGATCTCACGCAGGCCATGAAGGACCAGGACGACGTGCGCCGTCGGGCGCTGCGCTCCCTGCGGGCGGCCCTCGCCAACAAAGAAATCGAACAGCGAGAGGAGGGGACCGAAACTGCGCTCAGTGAGCAGGAGGAGCTCGCCGTCGTCCGGAAACAGGTGAAGCAGCGGCGAGACTCGATCGAACAATACGAGGAGGCCGGACGCGACGACCTCGCCCAGAAGGAGCGGGAAGAGATCGGGGTCCTGGAAAAGTACCTGCCGGACCGGATGAGCGACGAGGAGCTGGCCGAGCGGCTGGACGCCATCATCGACGAGGTGGGGGCCACGTCGATGGCCGACATGGGGCCGGTCATGGGGCGGGCCATGGACGAGCTGCGCGGGCGGGTGGACGGCAACCGCGTGCAGCAGATGGTGCAAGACGCACTCTCGGAGTAATCTGTGTCAATCGATGGTCCGTTTGATCCGCCGGTCTTGCCATGCTCATCGCTCTCGACTGGTTCATCCTCGTCGTTCTACTCGGGGGACTCATTCGCGGCTACACGGTCGGCGCGGTCCGCCAGGTGGGGAGCCTCATCGGGCTCGTGGTTGCCCTGCTCGTCTCCGTGGAGTTTATGGGGTCGGTGGGGGTTCTGGTTGTCTCCAGTCTCGGCCTCTCTGAGTCGCTGGCTCCTCTTGCCGGATTTACGGTGGTATTTTTGGGGGTGTACCTCCTGTTTGCGGCCCTGTCTCGGCTCGTGGAGCAGGTGTTCGAGTCCCTGTCCCTGTCGGTTTTGAACCGGGCGGCCGGCGGCGCCGTGGGCGGGGTCAAGGCCGCGCTTCTTTTGAGCCTCCTGTTCCTGGTCCTCGGGGGCGTGGAGATGCCCGACCGGGAGACGAGACGCGTGTCGGTGTTCTACACGCCCATTGCTCGGCTTCTTCCGGAAACCATCGAAGCCACGGAGGAGTGGATCCCCGCGGCCAAAGACGCCGCCGACAAGCTGGGCCGATGGGTTCGCTCCGAGGTCGAAGCGGTGCCGGAGGTGCCTGCGGATTCCGGATCCGCCGTGCTCGATTCTGATATGCCGTTGAATTAAAATGTCGGTGCGCATTGAAGGCTCAACGCACCGGAAGGGGGAAGTCCTGCTCAACCTTCAGTCGCATTTCAGCTCTGTCAGTCATAGGCCGCAGCTTGTCCGATCCTGAAAAGAGACGGCCGACCGCCGACTGCGGACCGCCGTTTCTTGGCATCCATCAGCGGTCCGCGGTCTGTCGTCCGCCGTCGTCACCGTCCAGGAAACAGCGCGGTGGCCGTGAGAATTCTCGTATCGGTGCCGCCAAGCACCGTCCCCACCGTTTCAGAGCAACGCAGCATCTCCCCGCGAATGATTCCGGTTCGTCTGGAACTGCAGAACTTCCTGAGCTACGGCACGGACGCTCCGCCCCTCGAATTTGACCACTTCGAGGTGGCCTGTCTCTCCGGCGGAAACGGGGAGGGCAAGTCGGCGCTCCTCGACGCCATGACGTGGGCCGTCTGGGGGGAGGCCCGCAAGTCGAGCGGCCGGCGCAAGCCCGACGAGGAGCTGATCCGGATTGGGACCCGGCACATGAAAGTGTCGTTTGCCTTCGACCTGGAGGGCACGCGCTACCGGGTCGTCCGCTCCTTCTCGCGTTCGGAGACCGGCAAGACCACCTCCTCCGACCTCGAATTTCAGCTCAAGGACGCCGAGGGCGACGGCTACCGCCCCCTCACGGGATCGACCCAGCGCGAGACGCAGGCCCGCATCGACGACACGCTGGGCCTGGACTACGACACGTTCATCAACTCCGCCTTCCTGCTCCAGGGCCGCTCCGACGAGTTTACGCAGAAGAGCCCCAGCCAGCGCAAGGAGATCCTCACCCGCATCCTCAATCTCAGCAAATACGAAGCCCTTGAAGACAAGGCGCGGAATCATTGGCGAGCGGCGAAGGAGCGTCAGAAACGGGCCGAGGCGGAGGTGGAGCGCCTTGAAGAGGATCTGGAGGACGTGCCGGACTGGGAGGACGAGCGCGAAACGGTGCAGGCGGAGATCGAGGCACAACGAGAGACCCTGTCGGACCTGCGGGGCCGGGAGAAAGAACTCACCCAGGAACGCGCCGATCTTGAAGCCAAGGCCCGGGAGGCGGAATCGCTTCGCGAGTCGATAGAGGCCCTCGATGAGCGGATCGAGGAGCACGCCGAGGAGAAGGACAGGTTGAGCGAGCGCATCGCCGACGCCGAGGCGTTGTTGGAGGAGCGGGACACCATCGAAGCGGCCTACGAGGAATATCAGTCCCTCACGGCCGAACGGGACGAGCTGGAGGAGAACCGCGAGCGGCACCGTGCCCTCGAACAGGAGCTCGACGAGAAAACCGCTGCGCTCCAGGAGCGGCGCAACGAGGTGGAGCGGCGCCTCGATCGGCGTACCGTCGAGCGGTCGGGCCTCGAAGAATCGGTGGAGGAGTGTGAGAAGACCCTGGCGGAGCGAGCGGAGGTGGAAACCCAACTGCGGCGAGCCCAGGCCGCGCGCCAGCGGGTGCAGGAGCAGAAACGCGTTCGCCTGCATCGGGAGCGACTGGAGGAGCAGAAGGCCGAAGCGCGCGAGGCCATCGTGGGGACGCGCCAGCAGCTCCGGGGCGAAATTGAGACGCTGAAGTCGCAGATCGAGGAGGAAGAGAAGGCGCTCGAACAGAAGGGGGGGCTTGAGGAACGGATCGAGGCTCTACAGGCGAAGCGAGAGAGGCAGGAGGCCCTGATGGGCCGGATGGAAGAGGTCGAGCAAAAGGGCATGACGCTCTCCCGAACCCTTCAGGAGCGGACGGGGCAACTTGAGGCCTGGCAGGACGAGCGGGCGCAGGAGGCTGAGGAGCTTCGACGCTTCCAGGAAACCGATGGCGACGTGTGTCCGACCTGCGGGACCGAGCTGACGGAGGAGCATCGCCGGGAAGTTGTTTCTACGCTCCAGTCGCACATCGAGGAACTGGACTCGGCCATCGAGGACGAGCAGGACCGATTGGCCGAGAAGAAGTCCGAGCGGGCGGAGCTGCGACAGACGTACCGCCAATTGCGCGAAAAGCACGACGCACTCGACGGCGTCGACGAGGCTCTCGCTGCTGCACAGGAGCAACGTCGAGCATTGGAAGAGACCACCGAATCCATTGCTACGCAACGAGAAAAACTCGATCAACTCACCCAACGTCTTAAGCAGGGAACGTACGCTGAATCCGCGCGGCGCCGGTGGCAGGCCCGCAGGCAGCGCCTCGCTGCGACGGCGTTCGACCCCGACGAGTACGAGGCGCTACAGAACCGAGCGGCGCAGTTCGACCGGTACGTGGACCGCCTGCAGGAGATCAACGAGGCGGCGGCCCGACGCCAGAACTTACTCCGCAAGATCGAGGAGCACGACGAGGAGATCGAAGAACTGCGCACGGCGCTTGAGGAAGAAACCGTGGCCGAAGAACTCCGGGCGGATATCGAGGATCTCCGCGAGCAGATTGACCAAGTGGAATTTGATCCGGATCGCTTTCAGGAGGTGCGAGAGCGGCTTCAGTCCCTGAGTGACGTGCCTGACCGGCACAGCGCTCTCACCAATGCCCGGCAAAACCGCGACGACTGGAACGAGCAGCAGGCGCGCATTCAGGATCGGCTCGGCGATGCACGGGAAGAGAAGGCCGATCTCAAGAAGAAAGTCGCCGGGTTGAAATCGGCACTCGATGGCAAGGCCGAGGTGATTGAAGAGCAGGAGGGCCTGTCCGAGCGTGTAAGAGAGGAAGAGGAGACCCTCAACGATCTGCAGCAGCGCCTCGGCAAGCTGAATGCAAAGCTGGAGCAGGCCGAGGCCGACCGGGAGGCCCTGGCGGACGCCAAGGACGAGCGGGAGGAGGCCACTGCGGAGCGGCAGCGGTACAAGCACCTCCGCGCCGCTTTCGGCAAGCACGGCATCCCGTCCCTCATCATCGAGGAGACGCTCCCGGACATCGAGGAGCGCGCCAACCGCATCCTGGACCGGCTCACGGACGGACGGATGCACGTGCGCCTCGACACCCTGAAGGAAAAGAAGAGCGGGGGGACGAAGGAAACCCTCGAAATCATCATCACCGACGAGCACGGCGTGCCGCGCCCCTACGAGACGTACTCGGGGGGCGAGAGCTTCCGCGTCAACTTTGCCCTTCGCGTCGCCCTCGCGCAGCTGTTGGTCGAGCGCAGCGGCGTGCGGGTGCGCACCCTCGTGATCGACGAAGGCTTCGGCACGCAGGACGAGGCGGGCATCGAGCGACTGGTCGAAGCCATCCAGGCCATCCGCGAGGACTTCGCCAAGATCCTCGTCATCACCCACCTCGAACGCCTCAAGCGGGCCTTCCCCGTGCGCATCGAGGTGGAGAAAGATCCGTCCGTCGGCTCCACCTTCGAACTCGTGGGGGCGTGATTCGGGCGAGGGAGCGTGGGGGAGAGAGGGAAGGGGAGAAAGGGAGAAGATAAGCGGGGGGAATGAAACTCAGTGCAGGTTTGAGTCGGACGACTGAACGGTGCAGACACTGTGCCGTACGAACTCAAAAGACTCTTGTCCACGTTCTTCCCGTTCACCACTTGAGCCCATGCCTGAAGACGAAATCGAGAAGCTGTACTACTCCATCGGGGAGGTCAGCGAGAGGGTGGGGCAGGAGGCCCACGTCCTGCGCTACTGGGAGCAGGAGTTCGATGTCCTGAATCCCCGAAAGAATCGGGCGGGGCGTCGGGTGTACACGAGCGACGACATCGAGACCGTCGAGCGGATCCGCCACCTGCTGAAGGACGAGAAGTACACGATTGAGGGGGCGCGGCAGGCCATTGAGCGGGACGAACGGAAAGCGGAGGTGCAGGAAGAGACTGAGGACGACCTGAAAACGCTCCGTTCGTTCCTCGTCGAGCTCCGGGAGCAATTGGAGTTCCGCGAGGAATAGGAGTCGTGACGACGCGTTCAGCGCATTCGTTGCTCGGGGATGCGGGGCTTACCCCATCGGGTAGATGGCAAGCGGAATCACGACCGCGAGGACCGCGCCAACGGCTGCGGTGGTGCCGACGACGGTGCGGATCGTCGCACTGTGCTTCTCCTCAATCTGCTTTCCGAGATCGCTTTTGACCGCTTTCAGCTCCGACTGGGTGGCGACTTTTTCTTCGAGGTCATTCAGATCCTCCTTCGTCGCAGAGGCGACGTCCATCTCCGACAAGGTCTCGGCGATACGTTTGGCCTGCTCGGGGCTAAACGTGCCGTCCTCCTGCAGGCGCCGGGCGGCCTTGAGCGTGTCGATGGGCATGGGTCTTACAGGTGATCTGGAAAAT
>PXSZ01000022.1 GCA_003023105.1 Bacteroidetes bacterium QH_10_64_37 | reverse complement strand
AGCCTCCTGGAAGGCGTGCGCACGTTCGGGGTCGCCCTCGCCCAGCGTGGTCTTAATCCGCAGGTGCAGGTCCGTGATTGCGTCGATCGGGAGGTTCGAGAGCTGCCACGTCGAGAGATCGCGGAGAGAAGCCCGCTCGCCGGTGGCGGTCGTCACCTCCAGGTCGGCGAACGCGTCGAATGCGTCGGCCTGCTCGGCCACGAGGCGCACGGCCAGGGGGTAGAGGCGGATGTTGCGGGCGATCCAGAGGGCCTCCAGATTCGCCACGGTGCCGCCGCTGCAGAGATGCCCCCAGCTGTAGGGCGAATGGCGCGTGCGGGCGTCGCGAGGCAGCGTCTCGGGGAGGAACGTGGGGTAGCCCACCATCTCCGCCAGCGCCGTGAAGTAGGCCCGCTCCTCGCGCACCGTCTCGGGCGAGACCTCGGCCACTACGTTGTTCTGGTTGTAGAGGAGGCCGGCAAAGTAGCCCACGAAGGCGGGGAGGGAGGGATCGCTCACGATGTGGGCCGCCTGTCGCGGCGAGTAGAGGGGGGCCGCCCGCTTCAGCTCCGCCAGGATCTGGGAGAGCTCGTCCCGCAGCCGGGCCGACATGTCGTCGAACGCCTCGGTGCGCTTGTCGCGCTCGTCGATGAGGCGCGGGTCGCGCGGGTGAAAGTTGCGGCGCCAGAAGACGTGGTCGCGGAGCACTTCGAGGAGCAGGCGCTCCAGCTCGTCGGCGTTCTCGCCTTTCGGCCCCAGAAAGGCGGCCTTGTGGAGCACGTCGGTCGATCGGTCGTCGGGCATGGAGAACAGGAGGCTGTTGGTGGAAACGAGGCGCTCCTCTTTACGCGGTGCGGGCCCGATCTTTTCAGGGGGTTGGCGTCATCGCTCTTGTAGAGAAAGATGCAGCGCAAGGCCTCTGAGATCTTTACATTCGTGGCACTTTGTGTGCAGATTACAAAGGCCACTCTTCCATCCTTTTCTCACCGACCCCCACCATGGAATTGCTCGACCGAATTTCTGCTCTTCAGTCAAGCGCCGAGCGTCAGCTGCACGCACTCGACAATCTGAAAAAAACGGAGAACGCGCTCATTCTCCCGTTTTTCAGCGCTCTCGGCTACGACCCGTTCGATGTTCGAGAGGTGGAACCCGATTTTGAGGTGGGAGTGGAAGAGCAGGGGAGGAAGGCGGTGAGCTACGTCCTCAAGAAGGACGGGGCGCCGGTCATTCTCGTTCAGTGCGAGGAGGCTGGAACCGACCTCGGGGCCTCCGACGACAGTTTTCTTTTCCAGTCCTTTGATGAGCTGGGGGCGGACGTTGCGGCATTCACCAACGGCCTCCGCTATCGGTTCCATGCCAACCTCGACGCGCGAATTAGGGGCGACGGACGCCCCTTTCTGGAGTTCAACCTTCTGGAGCACGATTCCAGGCAGGTTGCAGAGCTGGAACCGCTCACCAGGCCCGCCTTCGACGCAGAGGCCATCCTTTCGGCTGCCTATAACCGCACGTGCGGCCGACTGCTGCGGGAGTACGTCGTGCAACAGCAGCATACTCCCGACGAGCCCCTCGTGCGGTTCCTGGCGACGCAGGTCTACGAGGGCGACGTGTCCGACGATGTGCTGAAACGGTTCTACCCGGTGGTTCAGACCGTTCTTCGGGAATTAGTCGATGGCGGGCGTGAGATTCAGTGGCAGGCACCGGGCCGGGACGATCGGTCGGGATCCTCGGCGGACGCGTCTGAGTTTGCGGAGACGGAGGCGTCCGAGTCTCCGAAAAAGGAACCGGAACGGGCGACGCAAGAAAAAGGCGCCTCGGCAGAGGAGGAAAAGGCAACTCTCGGAGATGATGAGGACGAACAGGAGGGAGAGGATCCGTTTGATAAGGACCTCGCGCGGAGGGTAATCGACGATTTTTAAGTCCGTCGCATTCTGTGGACCGACGCTACACCCCGGCGATGATCGACACCGACGTAAGCGTCCTCGGGTGCGGATGGCTCGGCCGTCCGCTGGCCCGGCGCCTCGCGTCCCGACAGCCGTCGGGACACGTGCGGGGCTCCACGACGACGCCCGAAAAAGTCGACTCCCTGCGGCAGGACGGCATCGAGCCGTATCTCCTGACCCTCAATCCCGACCTGTCCGGGACGGACGCCGCCTCTTTCTTCGCGTCTCCGATCCTCGTGCTGAACGTGCCCCCGTCGCGGGGAACCGACGACGTGCAGGCCCGCCACCGTCGCCAGATCGACGCGGTGCGCGCGGCGGCCGCGGACGGAGAGGTCGAGTGGATTCTGTTTGCGAGCTCGACCGGGGTGTACCCGAACGTGGAACGGACGGTCACGGAGGCCGATCAGCCGCCCGGGCAGCCGGACGCCTTGCCCGGAACCCGTCGGTCGACGGGGCGCGCAGTGCTGGCCGCAGAGGCGCAGTTGATGGACGATCCGGCCTTCGCCACAACGGTCGTGCGGTTCGGGGGGCTCTACGGCGACGATCGGCATCCCGGCCGCTTCCTCGCGGGGCGAACGAACGTGAGCCGACCCGAAGCGCCGGTCAATCTCATCCATCAGGACGACTGTGTGGCCCTGCTCCTCACGCTTCTGGAGCACGACGTGCGCGATGAGGTCTTCAACGCCTGTGCCGATGCCCATCCCCCGCGCCGGGCCGTCTACACCCGCGCGGCGGAGGTGAGGGGGCTCGATCCGCCCACGTTCGATGCGTCGGACACGACCACGGGCAAGGTTGTGGACAACCGGAAAGTCAAGGCCCAGACCGGGTATCAGTTTCTCCACTCGGATCCCCTCGCCGACCTGGAGGCATAGACTCACCTGCAACAGCCGTAGTAGAATCTGTAACAATTTCTCCACGCCTCCGAGCATGCCCCGATTGGGTTGACTTCCACGGGAGCACACCTGTTGTTGAAAGCCTTCATTGGGCCGCGCCCAGACGTACCGGACATCGGGTCGTGTGGGAGAGGGCCTCGCTGCCCCCTCTTTTCATCGACGATCCAGGTGCATGCCCCCCTCCGCCACTGCCCGTCCTATGCTCGACCAGGCCCCCGCCACGGAGTCCTTCCGCGAGGCGGTGCTGAACGGCCTTCGCACGCCCCAGAAGCAGATTCCCTCGAAATTTCTGTACGACGAACGCGGCTCGAAGCTCTTCGAACGAATCTGCAAGCTCGACGAGTACTACCCCACGCGCACGGAAATCGGCATCATGCAGCAGCACGTGGAGGCCATGGCCGAGGCCGTTGGACGTCGGGCTCGGCTCGTGGAGTACGGCAGCGGGAGCAGCCGCAAGACCCGAACCCTGCTCGATCACCTGGACGATCTGGCGTCGTACGTGCCGGTGGACATCTCGAAGGAACACCTCGTGGAGAGCGCCAACGACCTCGCCGCGGACTACCCCTCGATCCCCATTCAGCCGGTGTGTGCCGACTACACGACCGCCTTCGACCTGCCGGAGCCGCCGCTCCCGCCCGCGCGGACCGTGGGGTACTATCCCGGCTCTACGATCGGCAACTTCCGGCGCGACGAGGCCCGGGCGTTCCTGGGGCGCATCGCCGACACGGTGGCACCCGACGGCGGCCTGCTCATCGGCGTCGACCTGAAGAAGAACGTGGACGTGCTGAAGGCGGCATACGACGATTCGGAAGGCGTCACGGCGGCGTTCAACAAGAATCTGCTCCGTCGCATGAATCGAGAGCTCGACGCGACGTTCGACCTCGATGCCTTCGAGCATCGGGTCCGCTGGAGCGAGGAGCGCGGCTGCATCGAGAGTCACCTTCGGAGCGCAAAAGCACAACCTGTGACGGTGGCCGGGGAATCCTTCACGTTCGACGAAGGAGAAACCATTCACACCGAGGACTCCCACAAGTACACGCTCGACGGCTTTGCCGAGCTCGCGGGAGCGGCCGGCTTTCACGTCGACACGGTGTGGACGGACGAGCGGTCGTACTTTAGCGTGCAGTACTGCACGGTCGCGACCGGATCGGCGTGAATTTGCGGGGCATTGGGCTTAGGGCGGGCCAGGGCCGGGAACGAGCGGGCGGAGAGGTTCATCCGTATGATCCCACTTCTCTTGTGCTCTGCTCATCAGTTCTCTGTCCACTATGGCCCACGCATTTTTCCTCGGTGTCGACGTCGCTCCGACCGATGAGGAGAGTCTCTCCGACGTGACGTACACGCTGTTCGAAAAATCAACGGAGGGGGACGACGAGGTGACCTATCGTCTCGACAACATTCGACAGTACGAAGAGGCTCCCTCGGCCGACGACCTCGCCGATCACCTTCAGGGCCTCGTTGCGGAGCAACCGTACATTGGCCGCACGAGCCTCATCGTCAACCGAAGCACCGACTTCGGCCAGGCTCTCCTCGACGCCCTGGGGGAGCGAGGCATGGATCCCGTGGCGGCAACGTTCACGGAGGGCTCCGGCGTAGCGGCCGGAGAAACGGACGAGATCGGCGTTCACATGGGAGGGATCGACGCTGTGCGCACGATTGCCGACCTCCATCGGGAGGGGAAGCTCGAATTCGAAAGTTCCACGTCCGAAGCGGCCTCCCGGCTGGCGCGCGACGTGCAGGGGCTTGCGGAGCAGCTCGACGAGGCCGACGGCGATCTCGAGGCCCTCGGCGCAGCTACCACAGAGCCCTCGTTCGATCCTGAGGCGACGCACGTCACGAGCGCCGCCCTCGCGGTGTGGCTCGGCAGGGAGCGCTCCTTCGATCCCTCGCAGCACCTGAAAGAATCGCCGCAGACGGGACCGTCGGCCGGCGGCCTGTAACGGCATCCGCGCCGCCGAGCCCCCCGGCGCCTGCGTCCTTCTCCCTTCACCCCATCGACGAGGCGGCCATGAGCCATCCCTGGCACGACATCGACGTGGGGGCCGACGCCCCCAACGTCTTCAACTCCATCATCGAAATCCCGCAGGGGTGCAAGGTGAAGTACGAGCTCGACAAGGAGAGCGGCCTGCTGCGGGTGGACCGGATGCTCTACTCCTCGGTCGTCTACCCGGCCAACTACGGCTTCATCCCCCGTTCCTACGCCGACGACGGGGACCCGCTCGACGTGCTCGTGCTGGCCCAGGAGGAAGTCGATCCGCTGAGCATCCTCCGCGCCCGCCCCATCGGGCTCATGAGCATGCTCGACGACGAGGAGGAAGACGCGAAGATCATCTGCATCCACATGGACGACCCGGCCTTCAACGACTACTGGCACATCAGGGAGCTTCCCGATCACCGCCTCCGCGAGCTCCGCCGCTTTTTCCAAGACTATAAGGCCCTCGAAGACAAGACGGTGCGGGTGCAGGACTTCTTTGGGCCGGACCGCGCCAAGGAGGTGGTCGAAGGGGCCGCCGAACGGTACAGAGACGAAATTGCCCCGGAGCGGGAGGCGTGAAGACGTGAGGCGTGATGAGAAGTCACGTTTCACAAGTCACGCATCACTACAGCGTGAGCCCCACCCCTGCACTAACCGTGTTGTTCGAGCTCAGGGCGTAGTCGACATTGATCCGGAGGATCGCCAGGGAAAGCGACATGCCCGCCAGGGCCCGGACCTTGTTTGCGGCGTCCTGTTCGTACGTAAAGGTCGCCGTCTGACCGCTGGCGTTGAAGGTGTAGTTCACGTCCACGCCGAACTGTTCGTACTGCACGCCGCCGTAGAACGTGAGGGGAAGCACCGGCACGTCCTTGCTCACCTGCGCGTTGAGGGCCCACCCGGACGCCTCGACGATCTCTCTGGAATTCCGCCCCCCCTCGCTGCCGGAGAGGGAAAGGCGCTGCCACGTGCCCTGCACGGCCACGTTGATGGGCGAGAGGGGAATGTATTGGCTGAGGCTGTGCCGCACGGAGACCCCGACGAGAGCGACGGTGCCGTAGTCGTTGAAGCTGGTCTCGGGGAGATACCGGAGCTGCGCGTCCGTGCCGAGCACCGTCCCGACGCCCACCTGCGGCACCACCAGCGGGGCGATCGGCGTGTTGATGAGCGATCCGGGAAGCGTCACTTCGCCCATCTGTGTTCCCGTCTGCTGATCGATAAGCTCGGCGTTTCCCGGAGAGTCGCCGTCTCCGAAAGCGGTGGGGAGATCTTGATTGGGATATTTGACGATCAGCGTTCGCCCATTGTCGGTCTGAATCCGATCATCGGAAGGCTGGAATGCGTCTGGTGATCCGGCCGTGAAGGCCCCCATCACCGAGGCCCCGACGTACACGTCGATCCTGGGAAGGAGGCCCGTCTCGCCGAATGCGGCCGTTCGGAAGAGCCCCGCGTTCATGTCGGCCCCGAGGGCGTCGGCCACGGGCCGCGTGTAGTTGGTGGCGTACTGCTGCCCGATGCGACTCAGGGCGTCGGCGAGCTCGTCCGAGTCCTGGGCGTGCGCCGGGACGGCGGCGAGAAGTGTGAGGGCGAGCAGAGAAGCGAGCGCACGATGAACCGAATCGCGCATATCATACAGAACGTACGGTGGGAAGACGGCGAGCTTCCGGACTACATCCGGGAAGGGATGTACGAGCAAGCTCCATGCCGCAGACGGAGGGTCAGGCCGCCGACTCGGACGCTGTGCGGTCCAGAGCCGTGTATGCCGCAAGGCGGTCGCGGTCGTGGGGGGCGGTGCAGAGGCTCACCCCAACGAAGACTGCTACGTTGGCCCCGAGTCCGTACACCCCTTCGTGCAGCGGGATGGGACGGAGGTGTGGGGCGACGAGGAACAGGGTGTTGACGCCGATGCCCGTGAGAAGGCCCGACAGGGCGCCGGCCCCGGTGGCCCGCGGCCAGTAGAAGGCGGCAACGACGAGCGGGAAGATCTGCGCCACCCCGCCGTAGGCGCCGAGCAGCAGTGCCACGATGCCCACCTCCGAGAAGACCGCGAAATAGTACGCCGTGGCGCTAATGAGAACGACGAGCCCCCGGATCCACTGCCGCTGCCGCGTGTCGCTCATCGGGGCGGACAGCAACGGCTTGATGCCGTCCCGAAGCCCGATGGAGGCGGCGGAGTGAAGAATGGCGTCGCCCGACGACATCGACGCGGCCAGCGCCC
>PXSZ01000021.1 GCA_003023105.1 Bacteroidetes bacterium QH_10_64_37 | reverse complement strand
GGATGAGCCGGTAAAAATGAGCACGCGCCGCGCCAACTACGTGACGCTCGACGACCTGATCGATCAGGTGGGGGCAGACGTGACGCGGTTCTTCTTCCTCATGCGCTCGCCCGACACGCACCTCAACTTCGACCTGGAGCTGGCGGAGGAGGAGAGCGAGAAGAACCCGGTGTTCTACCTCCAGTACGCCCACGCCCGCATCTGCTCCATCCTCGACAAGGCCGAGGAGGTCGGCTTTTCGCACGACGAGGACGCCGATCTCTCCCTGCTGACACACGAGGAGGAGATTGCCCTCATCAAAGAGCTGTTGCGCTTCCCCCAGGAGCTACAAAATGCCGCGGAGAACCGCGCGCCTCACTTCGTCCCCAACTACCTGCGTGACGTGGCGACGGCCTTCTCGCAGTTCTACGACAACTGCCGCATCATCGGCGAAGCAGACGGGCTGGCATCGGCCCGCATGCGCCTGGCCCTCGCGGCGAAGACGGTGCTCAAAAACGGCCTCACCGTGCTCGGCATCTCGGCCCCACGGCAGATGTGAGCGTGTGGGGACGCAGGAGTTCGGGAGGGTGTGAGCGCAGGGCGTGGGGAGGACGATCGCAGCGTTCGCATAGGCGAGAGGAAATACGACCTCGCTCCTTACCCGCGACGATCCGTTGCCGCAGGCCGCGAAATCGACGCCTCTTCGAGAATCGAACTGAGCTCCAGCATCGCCACCGCTCCATCGAGCAGTGCGTCGAGCCGAAGCACCTCCTCGGAGTCGAGCACGACTGTGGGATGGCCCTCGACCCGAAGCTGCCACCGACAGTCGCGCTCACAGTGGTACACCTCGCGCGCCAGCGACTGGGTTGTGGCCCGCAGGCCTGGAACGTCCGACGGCGGCAGGGTCCAGTGCGTGCCGCCGAGCATGAGGCGGACTTTGCCCTGAGGCGTGCGCTCTGCGGAGCCATGATCAGTCGAAAATAGGGGGGACGCCTTCTCGAATGAAGCAGAGGGCATGCGAGAGACGAAGTAGCGGTGGCGAAGACAGAGCTGCCTATTTAGATCGAATCTAAATCAATGAGGTTTCTGAATTCCGAACAGCCCGTGTAAAGGTTGGGCAAACCTCTGAACGCGATGCCCCCGAATCGCTTCGTACAGTGTCGAATTTTTCGTGCTGACCCCCACCGCCTGCATGCTCCTACAGATCCACTGGGACGTTGACCCGACGATTTTTCAATGGGGCCCCCTGGCGCCGCGCTGGTACGGACTGCTTTTCGCCTCAGGCTTCCTGATCGGCTTCTATCTCATGCGACACGTCTTTGAGCGGGAGGGCAAGCCGGAGCAGGACCTCGACTTTCTGCTGTTCTACCTGCTGGGCGGCACCATTATTGGCGCCCGGCTCGGGCACATTCTGTTCTACGCCCCGAGCTACTACTTCAGCAATCCTCTCGAAATTCCGATGATCCAACGGGGGGGACTTGCCAGTCACGGCGGTCTCATCGGGGTCGTGCTGGCGATCTGGATCTACTGCCAGCGGCGCGACGACCAGCCGTTCCTGTGGCTGCTCGACCGCCTGGCCGCCCCGGTCGCCCTCACAGGCAGCCTCATCCGTCTGGGCAACTTCTTCAACTCCGAGATTCTCGGGGTGCCCACCGATCTTCCCTGGGGCGTTGTCTTTGAGCGGGCCGCTCGCCTGCGACGGGGCGTTGAGGCCGTGCCCCTCCACCCGGTGCAGCTCTACGAGTCGATTTGCTACTTCCTCATCTTCGTCCTGCTGTGGCGCCTGTACCAACGCTGGGGCGCCAAGGTACCGTGCGGGCAATTGGTCGGCATGTTCTTCGCGCTTATCTTCGGCGTCCGCATCGTGCTAGAGTTCTGTAAGATGCGGCAGATCCACTTCGAGGCGGCCCTGCCCCTGGGACTCAGCATGGGGCAGCTCCTCAGCATTCCCGCCGTGGCGCTGGGCCTCTGGTTGTGGGCCCGGGCAAGCAAACCCTCGTCCTCGCCCGTCCGCCAGTAGCCGCCGAAGGAATTCGAACAGTTGCAGTCGGGCTCGTCGTCTTCGTCTACCTCGCCGCCCCCGGCCTCATCAGCCACCGATTCTGGACGTAG
>PXSZ01000004.1 GCA_003023105.1 Bacteroidetes bacterium QH_10_64_37 | reverse complement strand
CGTTCCGCCTCGACTGCCGCTCCGATGGGGAATCGGTCTTCTGGTTGTGGTCCTGCTTGCCGCCGTGCCGCCGGGGGCAGTGGGGCAGACGACGATCTTCAGTGACGATTTTGCGTCGTACTCAGAGGGGGATACTACTCCTGGAGACGGATCATGGTCGATCGATGTATCCGACGCTGATCTCAATGATGGTGGGTTCTTTGAGGTGCGAGAAGTCTCCGGGAATAAGGTGTTCGGGGGAAATGATTTGGGCGGAGAAGCGGTGTGGGAGACTCAATCCTTTGATATCTCCAATTATTCAAGCGTTAGCTTTACGCTCGATTTATCAGAGGTGGGCGGACATGAAGACTCGGATTACGCTGACGTAGCGTATAGTACGGACGGGGGCGGTAGCTTCACAACTATCCCGGACTGGAATGGAATGGGGGATGAAAATCACACGCTTACCGGTGATTGGACGAGTGCAACAGTCACCCAAAGTGGGCTCTCGGGGAGTTCTTTTGTGCTCAGAGTCACGATGAAAAATAGTGCTCAGAGTGAAGATATTCGGCTGGATAACGTCGAGTTGACAGGTGAGAACAATCCAGTCGTTCAATTTACTGTCGGCGATGGTTCGGTGAGTGAAGCCGAAGGATCCACCGCGCTTGCCGTTGAGATTCGCAACCCTCCAAGTGGAAATGAGGTCACCGCCGATGTAGCTTTCAATTCCAGTAGCAGTTCGGCGGGTACCGGAGACATTGGGAATTATTCGACACAGACGGTTAGCTTCTCGTCTGGGGTGAGCGACGGGGCGACGGAAACCGTATCCGTTTCCATTACGAGCGATGCGACCCAGGAGGGAGGTGAAATTGCTGCTTTTGACATAGAAAATGTATCTGGAGGGGGTGCATCAGCTGGCTCTCCGACCCAGTTCGACCTGACCATTAAGGACGCGGTAAGCGATCACAGTGATGAGGTATTGATATCGGAAGTGATGCCCGATCCGGACGCAGTTTCCGATGGGGATGGGGAGTACATTGAGCTTTACAACACAACCACGAACGAGATTGATCTCGATGCAAATGGATGGACTCTTAACGTGGACGGCGACACGGATGGCATTCCTGCAACGATCCCGCCCCGAGGATTCCTGATGCTCTGCGAGAACCCGACCGCCTCAGAGAATGGGGGCATCAAGAACTGTGATGTCGACTACGTCAACGGGATCTCGCTCAAAAATAACGGGTCGACGATCGAACTGCTGGACGGGAGCGACATCCAAGTTGACTCCGTGAACTACGGAGGTTCCAACTTCCCGAACGTTCCAACCGGCAAGTCGCTCGTCTTCACTGGCACGACCGCCAACAACGATGGGAATAATTGGGCAGCGGCCACCCGTCGCGAACGCGGATACGCGCAGGACCAGAGCGGCGACGACGGGTCGCCCGGCCGCAACGGCACCGGGCAGACCCTCCAGCCCACCGCCGAGGTCACCGGTGGGGCCGGGTGGCGTATGCTCTCGGCCCCCATAGGCGGCGTCAACGCCGACCCCCTCGCGCAAGTGAGCCTCGTGCAGGGGGTGCCCGGCCACTTCCCCGGCGCCGCGGCGAACCTTTACCAGTGGCCCGGCGGTCCCGACGACCAGAATACCGACTGGGAGACACCTTCTTCTGCAACAGGAGATCTGACGGGATCCGGGGCGCCGAGCGGGGCGGCTGGAGGGTTTTTGTGGTACATCTTCGACACGGCCGAGACGGAGTTTACCGACACGCCGCCCTTTACCCTCAGCGTGCCCGGTGCGCCGCGCACGTCGGACGCGACGACCGATGCGCTCTCCGGCACCAGTTCGGGCAACAATGCCTTCCACCTGCTCGGCAACCCGTACGCCCAGTCGTTCGACCTCTCGGCGCTGAACCTGAGCAACCAAGGCTTCCAGACGACGGTGCAGGTCTGGGATCCAAGCGCCGGATCGTACGAGCCGGTCCTGCAGTCGAGCACGAGCGACGACTTCATCGGCCCCTACCAGGGCTTCTTCGTCGAGCGCGGAAGCAGCGGAAGCGCAACGCTCACCTTCTCCGCCAGCGGCCGCCGCGCTGATCCCATTGATCTGAAAACGATGGAGGAGGCGCCCCCGCGCATCGAATTTCGTCTCGTCGGCCGAGATGGGGACGGGGTGGCGCTCACCCGCGACGAGGCGCTCGTGCTCCACGCCCCGGACGGCGCCACGCCCGGCTGGGACCCTCACGACGCCACCAAGCTCACGCCGCTCTCGGGCCGCTACGCCACGGCAGCCTTCCGCGACACGCTCGACGGCAAAACGCGGCTCCAGGCCGTCGCCTCCATTCCGCAGGCCCTGCCGGAGGAGGGCATCGAGCTGCCTGTGTCCCTCCAACTGCAGGGCACCGACCCGGTCGAGACGTTGCGGCTGCGGTGGCCCACCTGGAAAAATGTGCCGGAGAGCTGGGGGATTTCCCTGCACGACGCGGTCGCCGACTCCACCGTCAACCTCCGAACACGCTCCTCCTATGCCTTCTCTCTGCCCCCGTCGAAGGCGCAGTCGGTAGCCCCGCCCCGATCGCCACTGGCGGCGCCGAGTTCGATTCGCGCGAAGGCCGGTTCCGGCAGCGCCCGGTTTACGCTCGCCGTGCAGCCGAATCCCCTTCCGGTGGAGCTTTCCGGCTTCGACGCCACCGTCTCCGGCGAGACGGCCCGCCTTGCGTGGGCCACGGCCGGGGAGACCAACAACGCGGGCTTCCACGTCGAACATCGCGGGCCGGAGGCCGAGCGATTTGCGTCTGCAGGATTCGTTGAGGGCCACGGCACCACCGACGCGCCGCAGCAATATCGCTTCCGCACCGATCCGCTCGATCCGGGCCGCCACGTCTTTCGCCTACGGCAGGTGGACCTGGATGGGACGGCGACCCGCAGCGACACGGTGGCGGTGCAGGTGCGCCTGGCAGAAGCCGCAGAGATGGCGGTGGCGCCGAACCCGGTGCGCACCCGCGCCACGGTCTCGCTTCGCGTGCGGGCCGAGCAGGCGGTGACGGTGACGCTCTACGACGTGCTCGGGCGCCGGGTGCGCACCGTGCACGACGGTCCGATGGCTCCTGGACGAGACCATGCCTTTCAGGTCGACGCGAGCGGGCTCTCCAGCGGGCTCTACCTCCTGCGCGCCGACGGGGAGCAGTTCCAGAGAACCCACCGCATTACTGTGGTGCGGTAATTACCGATGCGTGAGGAAGTTCGCAAATCCCTCTTTCCCATTTCCCGCACCTTCGCTCGCCCAAAAACTCCGTCCGACATGTCTAATTCGTTTACTTGTGCGACGATCGTCTCCGTCGTCCAAGCAGGCATCCTTGGCCTGTGCGCCCTGCTGCTGGCCTGCGGGCCGGTGCAGGCCCAATTGCATCACAGTCGGCGCACAGCACCCGCCGTTCGAGAATCTGCGCCGCAGCCGAGGACTGGACAGGGCGCCCGTGCGCAGCGGTCCGCTCCGTCGATTCCCGGAGCGACGCTTCCGAAGGCAACGCGGCCCGCCGATCCGCCCTCGACGCTCGGGCCTCCCTCCCCTCCGACCGGACCGCAAGGAAACGCAAAAGCATCTGCGCCGAACATGCCGGACGGTGCGTCACAGGTGCCAGTGGACGGTGGACTCGGGTGGCTCGCGGCGGCGGGCGCGGCCTACGCCGCCAACCGGTTGCGGAAGCGGTCGCGATCGAACAACCAAGACTGACGATCTTGAGATTTCCTCCGCTACAGCTCGTTTGACGGTCGCCCCCTCTTCTCACACATCCCGCAGATCCATGCCGCCACCCTCTATGTACAGTCCGGATCGAAGCCTGTCTATCGCCGGTGCCGTGCTCATTGGGGGGAGCCTCCTCGCGGCCGCCGTCGTATATCTACTGACGACCTCTGCAGGAACGCTCACCGACTGGCATCGGGCCCGACTTACGGAGACTCAGACCCAAAAAGAGGAACGGTCAACCGCTCATCGTCCCGTTCGCCAACCCGATCGTGCGAGTCGATCAAGAAGCGTCCCCAACGCACCGAGGCGTCCCTCTTCGTCCCCCCGTCACGCGTCCTCATGGGACGAGTCGGGAAGATCTGTGACACCGCCCCGCTCTCCTACGCGGGGAACGTACGACCTGCAGCCTGACATGAGCCACGCAAACCTCGGATCACCATCCAACGACCCAAACAGCGAGAGGACGAGCGGCAAGGTATTGCCGACCGAGCCGGCCCCCTCCTCGGCGGGAAACCCGAGTGCAGGGAGTGCTCCCCTGACGGCAGACCTCAGCGCCGAGTCGTCCAGCGAAGGCACGGCGTGGCGATCGGGCGCGTCGACACTCGGGCGCCGGGCCCGTGCGCTGAGCAGGGCGCTCGCCCACCTGGACCGGGCGAACAAATCTGCCAACAAGACCGGCCGAGCGGGAAGAAATCGGACATCCGGAAATGCGTCGACCGCCTCGGCCAATGGAGGGCCTCGCGCGGCAGCAGATTCCCCGGACCCGCCTTCCGATCCCGAACAGGTTCCCGTGGACGGGGGGCTCGGCTGGCTGGCCGCAGCGGGCGCCGCCTACGCCGCCAACCGCCTGCGGAAAAGCCGAGAGGCCAGCGACTCGGACGACGAGGCCTGAGCCCTCTCTCGTGGAAGACAGCATCTCCCTCCTCCCGGAACGTCCGTCCGGGCTTTCCGTCCCGATACGGTGCTGTCTCCGCACAAGGCTTGCGTTGACTTCCGTGGCTTCTCTCGACGCCCTCCGCGAGTACCTCGACACGCTCGTCAACCGGCACGAGCGGCCCGCCTTTATCGACGACGATCCCATCTCCATCCCGCACGCGTTCGACGACCCGCGCGACCAGGAGGTGATCGGTCTCTACGCGGCGCTGCTGGCGTGGGGGCGGCGCGACGTGATGCTCCGCAAGCTCGAGGAGCTGTGCGAGCGCATGAACCACGCGCCGTACCGCTTCGTGCGGACGTTCAATCCCGACAGTCGTCGGGACGCCGCTGCGCTCGACGATTTTGTCCACCGCACCTTCCAGCCCATCGACGCGATCTGGCTGACGACCAACCTCCGCGCGGCGCTCGACCGCCACGAGACGGTGGAGGGACTCTTCGAGGCGCATCGTCCCGACGAGGCGGAGGACGCGGAGGGTTCTGCCGTGGCGACCATGCTCCAGGGCGTGAGCACGACCCTGCTCACGATCAACGATGAGACCCCCGAGCGCCTCCGCAAGCACCTGGCGCGGCCCGAGGCGGGCAGCGCCTGCAAGCGGCTCAACATGTACCTCCGCTGGATGGTGCGGCCGGGGCCGGTGGACCTGAACCTGTGGTCCTTCCTGGAGCCCTCGGAGCTAATGCTGCCGGTGGACGTGCACGTGGGACGGCAGGCGCGCTCGCTGGGACTGCTGACGCGGAAGACTAACGACTGGAAAGCCGTCCGGCGCCTCACGGCCCTCTGCCGCCACTTCTGCGCGTCGGACCCCGTCCGGTACGATTTCGCCTTCTTCGGGGTCGGGGCTCAGGACGAGTCGCTCGACGCGCGGTTTACGGGGGCCAACCGGGTGGACCGCAACTCACTGCCCACGCCCCGGTAGCTGCTCTTGTAGTACATCACCGCCCCCCGATCCGGACGCTCCTCTACCTCCTCAACGAGGCCCACGTACAGCCGGTGCTTTCCGGCGGCCATCGAGTCGTGGTGGCGACAGTGGAGCACGGCCGACCCGCCCTCAAGGATGGGCGTGCCGTGGGGATCGCGGACGTGAGGCACCGACTCGAACTGCTCGGCGCCGCTGAGATCGGGCACGGCAAACTGCTTCGCCAGGTGCGCCTGGTTTTCTCCCAGCACGTGCACCGCAAATCGCTCGCAGCCCTCCATCACCTCGAACATGCGCGAGTCGCGGGCCACGTTGAAGCTCACGAGGGGCGGGTCGAGCGCGACGCTCGAAAGGGAACCGATCGTGATGCCCCGGGCCTCTCGCGGCCCCTGGGCCGTTACGACCACGACGGGCGAGGGCACCCGACGCATCGAGGCGCGAAACGTACTTGGTTCTTCGGCCATGGAGGGCGAACCCGATGCGTGCCAGTGGGAGCGGGATCGAGGGACGGCTTTCCGGTCATCCCCGATTCAGGCCCTCCTTAAATGAAAAGACGGGGCCGCCGTTCGCGCCGAGGAGATCCGCCCCGAAAATGTCCGTTAGGAAAAGACATCGGATACGCGGCGAAAGAACGACTTCTCAGGCTCCTCCTGAGACGGCCGGGGCTGGAAGTTGTCGTGTTCCCGCAGTTGTCCGAGGAGCTCGCGCTCTTCGGGCGTAAGGTCCTTCGGCGTCCACACGTGCACGCGGATCATCTGGTCGCCCTGCCCGCGTCCTTCGAGGTCCGGGAGGCCACGGCTGCGCATGCGCAGGATCTTGCCGGCCTGCACCCCGGGATCCACCTCCAGGCGGGCCCGGCCCTCCAGGGTGGGCACGTCCACCTCGGTGCCGAGGGCCGCCTCCGGGAAGGACAGGTGAAGGTCGTAGTAGATGTCGAGCCCGTCCCGCTCGAAGTGCTCGTGGGGCTTCTCCTCGATCTCGATGCGCAGGTCGCCGGAGGGGCCGCCGCGGAGACCCGCGTTGCCAGCGTCGGCGAGGGTGAGGTAGTTGCCCTCCATGACGCCCGGGGGCACATTGATCGAAATCGACTCCTCGCCCTGAACCCGGCCCTCGCCGCCACACTCGTCACACAGATTTTCGATGATGCGGCCGTCCCCCTCACAGCGCGGACACGGCTGCACGTTCACCATCTGGCCGAACACGGAGCGGGACACCTGGCGAATCTCGCCCGTGCCGTC
The DNA here is from genome assembly GCA_003023105.1 of Bacteroidetes bacterium QH_10_64_37. The sequence continues at coordinate 12,308 of PXSZ01000004.1, read as the reverse complement.
GCACTCCGGGCACATCGAGAAATTCTCGCCCCCCATTCCGCCCTCGGCCCCGGTGCCGTCGCACACCTCGCACTCCAGATACTTCTGGAGCTTGAGGTTCTTTTCCGTCCCCTCCGCAATCTCTTCGAGCGTCAGCGGGAGCGACACCCGAAGGTCGCTGCCGGGTCGGCCGCGCCCCCGATCCGCACGCCCCCCGCGCCCCCGTCCTCGACCGGCGCCCCGAGCGCCGCCGAAGATGTCGCTGAAGGCGTCGAAGATGTCCTCGATGTCGTGGAAGCCGCGTCCCCGACCCCGTCCGCCGGCCCCGCCATCGCCGAGGCCCGCTTCCCCAAACTGGTCGTAGCGCTTGCGCTTCTCGGGGTCCGACAGGACCTCGTACGCCTCGGAGGCCCTCTTGAATTTCTTCTCGGCCTTCGGATCGTCCGGATTGCGGTCCGGGTGGTACTCCATCGCCTTCTCCCGGTAGGCCGACTTAATCTCCTTGTCGGAAGCATTTTCGTCGACCCCGAGAATGTCGTAGTAGTCGTTCGGCATGTACGGTACAGGTTCGTTGAAAAGAACACGTCGCCGGATCGAGACGCTGAGCCGCGGGTCGGGCGGAGGTCCTCCCCCACCGCAAGGGTCCGGCGGTGATCCAGGTTAGCCGGCGGAGCCGTCGACCTCACCATTCCCCGACGACTCGGCAGCCACGACGACCCGGCTGTGGCGAAGCACGCGATCGCCCATCGTGTAGCCCTTCTGGATTTCCTGCAGTACCGTGCCGGGCTCGGCCTCCTCGGAGGGCTGTCGCATCATCGCCTCGTGCAGCTGCTCGTCGAACGGTTCCCCTTCAGCCTCAATGGGCTCCACGCCGAGGGACTGGAGCTCGTCCCGGAACTTGCGAAAGACCATTTCGACGCCGCCCTTCAGGGACTCGTAGGCCGCCTCCGGGTCCTCGGAATCGTCGAGATCCCGGGCCGCCGCAAGCGATCGTTCAAAGTCGTCCAGCACCTCGAGCATCGATTCGAGGACCGCAACCTTGCCCGCCTCGTGGCGGCGCTTCTTCTCCCGGTCCATCCGGCGACGAAGGTTCTCAAGGTCCGCCGCCTTGCGGAGCAGTCGGTCGTTAAGCTCATCTCGTTCTTCTTTCAAGTCCTCAATCTCTTCCCGGAAGCGTTCGAGCTCCTCGGTGAGGGCCTCGATGTCCGCGGCCTGCTCGTCCGCCTGCTCAGCCTCGGTCTCTTTGCCGGCGGCGTCCGAATCCTGCGTCGATTCGTTTGTCATTTCACGAGCGTCGGGCTGATCTGTGCTCACAGTCGGAAAATGGTTCTGGTTCGTGCGGGAACGGAGAACGGGCGACAGACGCGAAGTGAAACGTGATCCGTAAAACGTAGAACCCTCCCTCGACCTCACGCGTCACGCCTCACGCATTACGATTTTCACCTCAGCAGCAGGCTGGGGAACGGCACCAACATCTGAAAAATGAGCCTTGCGAACGCGCTACGACGGAACCGACGAATCCGCTGCCTCGTCGTCCGAAGGCCGGTTTACGACGGCAGCTATGTTCTCGACGAGGGCCACGGCGCGGCCGTAGTCCATCCGCTTGGGGCCGATTACGCCCAGGGAGCCCACCGTGTCGCCAAGCCGGTAGGGAGACAGCACGATCGAGAAGTCGTCCATCTCGGCCTCGTCGGTCTCACTTCCGATGCGAACGACGGCCTGTCCCACGGCGTCGGGATTCGCTTCGAACAGATTTTCAAGGACCTGCACGACGCGGTCCTCGTCTTCGATGGTCTCGATCAGGTGACGCACATCGTCCGGCTCCTGGAATTCGGGCTGGGACAGAATGTTCTGCGTGCCGTCAAACTGCAGGCGACCTTCATCCGGCTCGCTGAAGAGGAGCGACGCTTCGTCGAGGACGAGCTGGATCAGGCCGGTGCCATCGGGAAGGTCCTTGAGGCGCTCCTCGTAGGTCTCGCGGATCTCGCGCAGGGTGAGGCCGGCGACCCGCTCGTTGAGGACCGATACGATGCGGTCGATCTTGGACCGCGACAGGTCCGCGTCGAAGCTGAGGACAACCGTCTTTACGAGCCCCCCTTCCACGCTCAGCACGAACATGAGGCGCGACCCGGACAGCGGGACGATGTCGAGCCGGTCCAGCACGGCGGTCGAGAGCCGGGGCGAGAGGGCGATGCCGAGCAGGTTCGTAAGCTTGCTCAGCAGGCGCGTGCTCTCGCTCAGCAGCTCGTCGGTGTCGCCCACGAGGCGGGCGAGTTTCACCTTGAGCACTTCCCGCTCCACCTCCGACAGCTCGGGGGTGTCCATCAGCTCGTCGACGAACGTGCGGTACCCGAGCCGGGTGGGGATGCGGCCGGCGGACGTGTACGGATGGTCCAGGTAGCCCATGTCCTCCAGGTCCGCCATGGTGTTGCGGATGGAGGCGGGGCTGAGATCGACATTGGTGTCCTTTGCCAGCGATCGCGATCCGACCGGCCCCGCCGTGTCGACGAACTGCTCGACGACGAGGCGGAGGATGGTGCGCTCGCGCTCGCTGAGAGACGGACGATCATCGCTGGGCTCAACGGAACTCACGGCACTCAGAGAAACGATGGTGCGTACACTGGGGTCCAGTCCGTCACGAGATCAGGCTGCCCGCTCCCCGTTCGCCGGTGGGTCCCGACGGACCCGACGAGAGGGAAAATCGGGAATCGTCCGCCGGGCGGTGGGGCAGGGTAGTGGCGTTTCTGTACTTGACGAGTCGTTTTGAGTTTCCGTTTCGGATCGAGAGTTGTAAGAATCGTGAACCATTGAAACGGCCGGTCCCTTTATCGAATACATAGTCCGGGCTGCAACCTATCATATGGACACGGGGAGGGGGAGACACGAAGACGCGGGAAGGTCGTTGCTTCGTGGCATCCCCCTTTCTCCGCGTCCCCGCGTCGGGCCGAACGGAGAGCAAAAGCAAAGGGCAAGAACTTAGGGCACAACCTGGATTACATCCCCGATAGCCGCACACCAGCGCTGCTCGACCTCTACTGACTTCCAGATCCACCGCTTCCATCCATGCGTTTTCTCTCCACCCTCGCCGCCAGCGTCATTGGCACGCTGCTGGCACTCGGGCTCATCGTCCTGTTCTTCGTGTTCTTCTTTTTTGCCCTGTCCCTCTCTGCCGACCAGACGCCTACCGTGCAGTCCGGATCGGTCCTCACCGTGCCGCTCAACGGTGACATTCCGGAGCGCGCGGCCGACGATCCCTTCCAGGAGGTGTTCGGGGGCGGGCGGAGCTACGACCTGCGCGACCTCCAAACCTCGCTCCGCAAGGCGAGCTCGGACGACCGCATCGAGGCGGTGTGGCTGCGGACGAAGGGCCTCTCGGCGGGCTGGGGAACGCTACAGGAGGTGCGGCAAGCGGTGGAGCAGGTGGCGGCGAACGGCACGCCCGTGATTGCGTCCGGCGCGGAGTTCGGAATGGGCGAGAAAAGCTATTTCGTGGCGAGCGCGGCCGACAGCGTGTTCGTGGGGCCGCAGTCCACCTTCGAGTACAACGGCTTCGCGAACATTTTGCCGTTCTTCCAGGGCGCGTTCAACAAGATTGGGGTGGAGCCGCAGGTGATCCGCGCGGGCGAGTACAAGAGCGCCGCCGAGTCCTTCGTGCGCTCGGACCTGTCGGAGGCAAACCGCGAGCAGCTCCAGGCCCTGCTGACGACCACCAGCTCTCAGTTTGCCGAAGCGATCGCCGCCAACCGCTCGCTCTCGGTCGACTCGCTGAAGGCAATGGCGGACGAGGATCCGCTCCTCAAGGCATCGGCGGCCATGGAGGAGGGGCTGATCGACGGCATCCGCTACCAAAGCGAGGTACGCGCCGCCCTCCGCAACATGGTCGGGCAATCCGCTGGATCCGACCTGTCGACCGTCGGTCTGTCGGAGTACAAGCGCGTCCCGGCGACGGGGGCCGGCGTGTCGTACACCGGCACGGGCACCGTGGACATCGTGTACGGCCTGGGCAACATTGTCCCCGGCGACCCGGACGAGAACCCCTTCGCCCCCGACCAACAAATCCTTGGTTCGACCAACCTGATCGACGCGCTCGAAACGGCGCGCACGTCGGCCTCGACGGAGGCGGTGGTGCTCCGGATCAACTCGCCGGGCGGGAGCGCCTCGGCCTCTGAGGCGATGTGGCACGCCGTGGAGCAAACCGCCGACGAGAAGCCCGTCGTCGTCTCGATGGGCGACGTGGCCGCGTCAGGTGGCTACTACATCGCCGCGGCCGCCGACACGATTGTCGCCAATCCCACCACGACCACCGGGTCCATCGGGGTCATCGGGCTGCTGCTCGACGCGCAGGAACTGTTTAAGGACCATCTGGGCATCACGTTCGACGGCGTCCGCACCAGCCCGTACGCCGACATGTACCTGCCGAGCCAGCCGCTTGCGCCGAGCGAGCGGCGCCTAATCGGCCAATCCATCGACGCGACCTATCAAACCTTCCTCCAGCGCGTGGCCTCGGGGCGCAACATGGATACCTCTGCGGTGCACGACGTCGCGCAGGGCCGGGTGTGGTCTGGCGTTGACGCCCAAAGGGTGGGCCTCGTCGACACGCTCGGGACGCTCCGGGAGGCCGTGGCAATCGCTGGAGAGGCCGCCGGCATGGGCGAGGGGCCGTACCAGACGCGCATCCTCCCCCGCCCCAAGACCCTCTTCGAGCGCCTCAACGAACAGTTCGCCACGCAGGCTTCTCAGCTCTGGATGTCCATCGCGTCGACGCCGCTGGAGCGGACGCTGTGGCGCCACAAGCGCGTGCTGGATCGCATCGTCGGGAAGAATGGAACGATCCAGGCGCGGCTCCCGGTCATTCCGAGGGTTAAGTAGGGTGGTCGAACGAGGAGCGAAAGGCGAGGAGCGAAGGACTACGAGACAGCGGCCTGCCCGGTCGGCACGAGCACGTCCCCGTCCATCGTGTCGGGCACCTCTTCGCCAAGCAGAGCCAGGATGGTGGGGGCCACATCGCCGAGCTTGCCGTCCTGCACCGGGCCGTCGAAGCCGTCCTTGAGGATGATGTGCGGCACGAGGGCCGTGGTATGAGCCGTGTGGGGCGAGCCGTCCGGATTTTTCATCTTGTCGGCGTTGCCGTGGTCGGCGATGATGTTGACCGAGTAGTCCCGGTCTCGGGCCGTCTCCACCACCTGACGCGCGCACCGGTCCACGGCCTCGCACGCCGCCACGGCCGCGTCGAAGTCGCCGGTGTGGCCCACCATGTCGGGATTCGCAAAGTTGAGGACGACGAGGTTGTAGTCCTTCTCCCGGAGGGCCTCGCTCACCCGATCGGTCACCTCCGGCGCGCTCATTTCGGGCTGGAGGTCATAGGTTGCGACCTCGGGAGAGGGCACCAGGATGCGGTCCTCGCCCTCGAACGGATCCTCGCGCCCGCCGCTGAAGAAGTAGGTGACGTGGGCGTACTTCTCCGTCTCGGCGGCCCGGAGCTGCCGCCCGTCTCGGTTACTGATGATTTCCCCGAGCGTGCCCTCCAGGTTGAGTTTGTCGAAGGCCACCGGGAGATCAAAGTCCTCGTCGTAGGGGGACATCATCACGAACTCCAGGTCGTCGAGCCGTTCCCGCTCAAAGCCCTCGAAGTCGGCCTCGGTGAAGGCGCGCGTGAGCTGTCGGGCGCGGTCGGAGCGGAAGTTGTAGAACACCACTGCGTCGCCGCCTTCGACGCGGGTGCCGTGCTCGCCGAACGCGTCCTCATCGTCGACTCGGATCCGGCGCGGCTCCACGAACTCGTCCGTGACGTCTTCTTCGTAGCTCGCCTCCAGGGCCTCCACCGGATCGTCGAAGACCTCGCCTTCTCCCTCCGTGAGCAGCCGATAGGCCCGTTCAGTGCGCTCCCACCGCTCATCCCGGTCCATCGCGTAGTAGCGGCCCACGATGGAGACGAGGCGCCCGACGCCAATCTCATCGGCCCGCTCCCGAAACCGCCGCACGTAGTCGACGCCCCCGTGCGGATCCGTGTCGCGCCCGTCGGTAAAGGCGTGGACGTTGACCTGCGCGGGAGCGAGTCCCTCGCACCGGGCCAGCTCGAGGAGACCGTACAGGTGCTTCAGGTGGCTGTGCACGCCGCCATCCGAAAAGCAGCCCATCAGGTGCAGCTTCTGGTCGTTCCTCTTCGCGTGCCGGGCGGCGCCGACGAGTTCGTCGTTCTCGAAAAAGGATCCGTCCTCAATGGCGTTCGAGATGCGGAGGATTTCCTGGTGGACGATGCGGCCCGCCCCCAGATTCATGTGACCGACCTCCGAGTTGCCCATCTGGCCCTCCGGCAGGCCCACGTCTCGGCCCGAGGCCTTGAGCGTACCGTGCGGATATCGGTCGTACAGACTGTCGACGAAGGGCGTGTCCGCCGCGTCCACGGTACTCACCGACGGGTCCTCGGCAATGCCCCAGCCATCGAGGATGAGGAGAAGGTGACGCTTGGAGGAATCCATGATCGAGGATGTATTGCTGGTAGAGAAAAAGGCTTGTGACATCGTAGAGGCGTCCCGGCGTACGCGTTTAGCGACTGAGTTCCGAGGTCTTTTCGCCGCTTTGTGCAGGAAGCTACTTGAGAGCGTTGGGCGTTTGGGGATTTGGGCGTCTGGGCGCTTGGGTATACCGACGCGTGCGCTCCACGCCTACACGCAACCATGCCCAAACGCAACTACGCCCACACGCACTCACCCGTTCACCCGGTAGTCTTTCACCTGTTTGGTCGGCTCGCCGGTCATGGTGCGGACCACCTGCATCGAGCCGCAGTGGGGACACGCCACCTGTTCGAGGCCGTGGCGGTCGACGTGCGTGTCGGGGGTGTCGAAGTAGTGATCGCTGGTTGTGCAGTAGTAGGCGCCTGCGGACACGTCCAGGCCGTCGACCGGATCGGGGCGGCGCTGGAGACGGGCGTAGTATCTGCAGATCCCGGTAAGCGGGCAGTCGTGACAGTCCGGCGAGCGGGCCGTGCACGTGTACCGCCCGTGTAGGATGAGCAGGTGATGCGCCTGGCCCCACTCCTCTTTCGGGATCACGCGCTTGAGCTGCTGCTCCACCTTCTTCGGCGTGGTGGCGTCCTCCGTCACGAGCCCGATGCGATTGGCCACCCGAAAGACGTGCGTGTCGACCGGGAGGGCATCGGCGTCGTGTGCCACCTGGGCCACCACGCGGGCCGTCTTGCGCCCCACGCCCGTCAAGGTCTCCAGGCCGTCGATGGTGTCGGGAATGCGGCCGTCAAAGTTCTCGACGACCTGCCGGGCCATCTTGGCGAGGTAGCCGGCCTTGTTGTTCGGAAACGTGATGGACTGGATGTAGGGGTAGATGTCGTCGGGTGTCGCCTCGGCGAGATCCTCGACGGTCGGGTACGCCTCATAGAGGGGGGGTGTGGCCTCGTTGACGCGATCGTCGGTGCACTGGGCTGACAGAATGACGGCGACGAGCAGATGGTACGGCGTCTCGTACTGGAGCTCAGTCGTGGGGCGGTCGATGCGCTCGCGGAGCTTCGCGAGAACAACCTCGGCACGGTCGGCTCGGCCCACAGTTGCGGCAGAACGAGTTTGGGGAACACAGATCGTGCGTTGAACCCCTCTGGGGGGCGAACGTTCGAGGCGACAGCGATTTGCTCTACGCTTCACGCCGTCGCCGATGGTTCCTTTCGCAGCATCCAGACGCGTCCTCGCATTCCTTGTTTTGAGCCTGGCGTGTGGCGTCTGCTCCCCGACCGCAGCCCAGCCAACGCGTCTCTCGGCGAAGTCGGAGGTCTCGATGGTCACGATCCTGCCCGGCGAGCCGGTGTACTCGATGTTCGGCCACAGCGCCCTGCGAGTGCACGATCCCGTCCTCGGCATCGACCGGCTCTACAACTACGGCACCTTCGACTTCAGCGACCCGCTCTTCATCCCGAAGTTCGCGTACGGCCACCTGCGCTATTTTTTGAGCGTGTCGCCCTATCGCGCCGCGCTGCGGGCTTACGAACGACAGCGGCGGCCCGTCATCGAGCAGAGGCTCGCCCTCTCCCGCTCGCAGCGAACGGCGCTCTTTCGGTTCCTCGAGGTCAACGCCCGCCCCGAGAACCGCTATTACCAGTACGTCTTTTTCCACGACAACTGCTCCACCCGGGTGCGGGACGTGCTGGAGCAGGCCCTGGGCGATGCGGTCCAGTTCGCAAACCGTCCCGACCCTCAGAAAAGCTTCCGGCACCTCCTGGACCCTTACGCGGCCAGCCTGCCGCTTATCGACCTGAGCTTCGACCTCGCCCTCGGCACGCCGGCCGGTCGTCAACCCACCCCCCGCGAGGCACACTTCCTGCCGGAGTATCTGTTCAAAGCGTTCAGTCACGCCACCATCGAGACCCGCGACACGACCCGCGCGCTGGTGGCCCAGACGGACACGACGCAGTGGATCGAGGGCTACGACGCGACGCCCACGGCGTTCAACTGGCCCCTCGCCACCGGGTGGGTCTTTCTCGTCCTCACGCTCGGATGGACCGGCTGGCAGGCCACGACGGGCCGCCAGCCCGGAACGCGGGGCGACGCGCTCCTGCTCACCGGGGTGGGCCTGACCGGGGTGCTCATGTGCTTCCTCTGGTTCGTCGCCACCTACGAGGTGACGGAGCACAACTGGAACCTGTTCTGGGCGTGGCCCACGCACCTGATCGCGGCGGCTGTGCTGCTGTGGCGGCCCTCCGCACCCGGGCTCCGAAGCTACCTGGGAGTGACGGCCGTCGGAGCGGCGGTGGTGGCCATCGGCTGGACATGGTGGCCGCAGGACCTGCACGCGGCGGTCTTTCCGGTCGTGCTGGCCACGGGCGTTCGGGCCGGGTGGCGGGCAATGGGACCTGACTCGGGGCGCGACGTGGGACGTGAACCGTGAGGGGGGCGTCGCTCCGCAATACGAGACGAGTAGTAGGACGCACGCACTAGAGTCATGACTTCGTTCCACTCGGCCCACGATGCGTCCCTACGAGCCACCACGGGGCTGGAGCACAAAGTCGACGCTCCGCGAGACGGTCGTGCCCGACACCTCGTCGGTCACGTGCACCGTTACGCTCACGTCCTGCGGCTCGTCCCGCTCAATCTGCGAGAGGTCGAGCAGGATCGTTTCCTGCGTGCGGCGATCGGTGCCCTCCATGGTCATTTCGGTGCTGGTCCGCTGCGTGTCGGTACCTCGGAAGAGGCGCGTCCAGCCGCGCTTCGTCTCGCCCTCCGCCTCGTAAGCGACGGTGTAGCGCGTCCGGTCGTCGGCCCCGTAGGAGAGGTGATAGACCTCAAACGACAGCAGGAGGGGCGCGTCGACCGAGAGGGTGCGGAACGGGTAGGGCGTGGCCCGCTCGACTGGGTTGGCGAGGGTGCGGGCGGTCGTGTCCGGCAGCGTTAACACCTTCACGTCGCTCATCTCCACCCGCGGCCCCTCGGCCCGGAGCGGCTGCAGGGAGTCGGCGCGCGCCGTGGCCATCCGGCGCTGCGGCCCGAGTCGCTTTTTCCCGGGGGCCGACGAGTCGGCGGGCCACAGTTGGTACTGTCCCCACTGCAGGCCGAGGTGGTAGCGATCCGTCGCTCTGCGGAACGTGAGGGGAGGCGGCACGATCAGCTGCGGGTCGTCCTTCGATTCGACCTCCACCCGGTACCGGCGCTGGCGCCGTTGCGACGACTGCCGATCGGCACTGTACCGGACCGCCGAGAAGTGGAGCAGGGAGGACGCGAGCGAATCGTTCTCGCTCAGGGGGAGCTCGGCGGCGGGCACGCCCCAGTAGACCTCCGTGCGGGTGGTGCCGTCCGGATCGAGGAACCGCGCCGTCCGCACCGCCACGGGGAGTTGCGCGGCCCCTTCGAGCAAGGTGGTGTGCTGGCGGGGCATGGCCTCCTCGCGGCGCTCGGCCGCCGCCCGGTCCTCCCGACGCGCCCGGCTCACCATGCGGGTTACGAACTGGTTGGGAAAGTCAAATCCGAGGGCCGGGTTCGAAAAGACGCGCCGCGTCTGGCCCACTCCTGCCCCCACCACGGCCGATCGCTGGGACCCCGACCCCTGCCCGCCCATCTCCGCGGCCATGGCCTGCATCTCCTGCCACTCCGCGTAGTTGGCAATTTCCGAGTATCGGGCGCCAAAGTTGATGTGGTAGAGCGCCAGCTCGCGGTAGATGGCCCGCATGGCCATGAGGGCCGAATAGGCGATGTTGAGCCCTCTCTCGGAATCCGACCGCTGCCGCGTCAAATAATTCGGCATCAACTCGTTGGCCTTCGCAATTGCAAAACAGTCCGACGTGTCTTCCTCGGCAAAGAGGTAAAAGCCGGACTCGTCGATGTGAGTGTACAGCCAGATTTCGCTCGCGGGAAAGCTGGACGGCGGCACGTTTACCCCAAATCGATAGACCTCGCGGAAGAATTCTCCATCTTCGTAGTTGAGTTCTCGTCGCTTGTAGGGACTCCCGAAGCGGAGTTGCACGATGCCTCGATCGTCGAGCGCACTGACCCGTTCCGGGCACCTGTAGTTCTGCTGGACCTGCACGAGCCGGGTCAGGTGCTCCTCCAGGCGCTCGTTCGCGTCGGTGGCCGGATAGGGATCGAGTCCCTGCCACCACGTCGCGAGCGCCGAGCCGGCTCCCGGCCGAAAGGTCCACGTCCTCGCGGCGGCAGAGCGATCTTGCTCGATGACCCGGGCCAGCGTGGAGTCGGCCATGAGCGGAGCGATCTGGGCGACGCGTCGGCGGAAGAGGGTCTGCGCGGCCTGCGAGGTGTCGGTCCCTACGCGGCGAAGAAGCGAGCGGTAGACATCCGTTGCGTAGAGCCGCTCGCCCGGGAGCCGCTTGGGCGTGAGCTCCCGAAGATAGGCGTCCGCGAGGCGCGCGTCGAACCGCCCGGCCGCTCGGAGGGCCCGCAGTCCCATTCGCCAGGTCGACCGTGCCTTGGCGGGGCGTCCAGCCCGGTCGTACGCCTTTCCGAGCCAGTAGGCCGCCGCGCCGTGGGAGGGGGCCATGAGGGTCGAGTCGGTGCTCAGCGCCGAGCGGAGCAGGGAGACGGCGTCGTCGAGGCGCCCTTTCCGCAGCAGTTGCACCCCCGCACCAACCTGGGTCGACGCGGAGAGCTGCTGAATGTCGGGGACCTCGATCTGAGCCTGGGTGGGAACGAGCATTCCGCAGAGAAGAAGTCCGCTCACAATCCAGAGGGCGACCAGGGTCACCCGCGTGCCCCGGGCGTTTCGAGGTCGGACGCGTCCAGCAGCGACGTGTGTTTTCATGGCGCATCACTCCCCAACACGGGGAGTCCTCCGACATCAACAATCTACAGGGGCTAAGTACATGTTCACCGAACCTTTGTAGTTCCCGACCGTCCGTCTTCGCCCGTCGAATCGGAGGAATGCAGCAGGATCGTCCCGAACCTGTTACGGAGGAATCCGTCGCGGCAGAGCGGCGTGTACCGTTTGCAAACTCATCGACACAATGGTTCGACGCCCCGTGGCCTCGTTCGCGTCCCGCCTCCAATCGACGACCCGGAGCGAGCGCTGGTCGCTCGCCAACGCCGTCGCTGTGTTCCTTGCGACCGCAGGCGCCCTGTGGCTTCGCTCCCTCGGCCCGATCGTCGGTGTGGGAGTCACGATGCTCGGTCTGCTCGTGGTGGCCGAGCGTGCGCGCTGGACCCCGGACGGAGCCTTTGGCGTCGCCAATGGCGTGACGGCGTTTCGAATCGGCCTCCTGGTCCTTCTCCTCCCGGCAGCCGCTGCTGGCCCCACGATGCTCATTGCGCTCAGTCTCCTCATTCTTGCTCTCGACGGGCTCGACGGCTGGCTCGCCCGGCGGCGCTCTCTCTCCTCTGAGTTCGGGGCGTTTCTCGACAAGGAGACCGACGCCCTCTTCCTCCTGCTCCTCTGCGGACTCGCGGCGTTCCGCGAAGCCCTGCCGACGTGGATTTTGGGCGCGGGTCTGTTGCGCTACGGCTTCGTCGTGGCGCTCTTCCTCCTGCCCACCCCTCAGAAAACGGAGTCGCGGTCGTCGACGGCCCGGTACGTGTACGGAGGCATGGTCGGCGCGCTGCTCGTGTCATTTCTTCCGTACCCGAACCTGTACGGCCCGCTCGTGGCCGTGGCGACGGCGGCACTCCTCGTCTCATTCGGGCGCTCGCTTTGGCAGAGCGTCGCCCCGCAGTGGACGGTGGAGGAATCGTAAGAATGAAGGGACGCATCGCGGGCCGAGTGGAACGAGGTCATGCCTCTGGTGCACGCGTCCTACGGTTCCTCAGCGACTTGGGGATGCAGTGCGGCCAGGCTCTTTCGAAACCGAGGTGCGGCCTCTGCCCACGTCGGAAACGTCCGGCTCCGCC
>PXSZ01000003.1:1244-3439 GCA_003023105.1 Bacteroidetes bacterium QH_10_64_37 | reverse complement strand
CTCCCGAAACTTCGCGTGCTCGTGGGCGAGTTGGTCGTACGTCCCTTCGCCGACCTTTCGGCCCTGCTCCAGCATGATAATGTTGTCGGCTTTCTCAACGGTGCTGAGCCGATGGGCGATCACGAGTATCGTGTGGTTGTCGTCCAGCTCGTAGATGGCCTGCATCACGCTCGCCTCCGTGGCCTGATCCAGGGCGCTCGTCGCCTCGTCGAAGACGAGCACGCTCGGGCGGTGATACAAGGCCCGGGCAATGCTCACGCGCTGGCGCTGCCCCCCCGAGAGCTTCACGCCGCGCTCGCCCACGATCGTCTCCCACCGGTTCGGCAGTTCGCGCATCACAAACTCGTAGATGTGAGCCCGCCGGGCCGCCTCTCGGACGGCCTCCATGTCGATCTCCGCCTCCGGCACCCCGAAGGCGATGTTGCGCGCAATCGGGTCGTCCGACAGAAACGTCTGCTGCGGCACGTACCCGATGTTCTGCTGCCACCGGCGAACGGTGTTCTCGCGAAGCGGCGTGCCGTCCACGGCAATGATCCCCGTCTGTGGACGGAGGAGGCCCAGGATGAGATCGACCGTGGTCGTCTTCCCCGAGCCCGTCTTGCCCACGAAGCCCACCGTGGTGTGCGATGGGATCTCCAGAGACAGGTCCTCGATGGCGGGCGCTTCGGCCCCGGGATAGGCAAAGGTGACGCCGTCGAGCACGAGGCGATCGTCCAGGGGCAGCGGGGGACCCGCCGGATCGCGCCGTTCATCGCTGGAGGCCTCGGCCTTCTCTTCGGGTCGCTGCTGCAGGTCGCGGTGCAGGGCCTCCAGCGCAGCGCTGTTGAAGCGCGCACTCGCAATTCCACTAAAGGCCTTCTGGAGGGCCGGCATGAGCCGGTGTCCCGCAAACGCGTAGAGGCCCAGCATGGGAATCACCTGCCGGATGGTGTCCTGCACGACAATCAGGTAGACGGCAATCAGAATGATGCCCCCGAAGGCCACCGCTTCCAGGACGTAGCGCGGGGTTTTCCTGATGATCCGGGCGTGAGACTGCAGGCGGGCATATCGCTTCGAGGGCGGGTCGAACTGCCCCAACAGGGACTCTTCGCTGCCCCGCAGCTTCACCTGTTTGATGCCCCCGAACGCCTCATCGACGAGTTTATAGCGGGCCGTGTTCGCTGTCACCCGCTCCGCGCCCGCGCGGTCGAGCCAGGCCCGTACGGTGAAGTGAACCGCGGCGTACGCTCCCCCCAGTACGACCGCCAGAATGCCGGCGACGACCGGGTCGACGACGAACAAAAAGCCGATAATGAAGAGTGCCACGACGGCCTTGGCGCCCCCGCGGAGGGCCGGATACAGCATGGTCGCCGTCACTTCCTTCACCTCTTCGAGGACGTTTTTGCCCAGCTCCGCGCTGTTGCGCGTCAGAAAGTACTCGTAGGGCCGGTGCAGGTAGCTGCGCAGGAGGCGGCGCGAGAGGCTGTGGTTTCGTCCCCACACGTAGCGGTAGAGCGCCCACGTGGTGAGCACGATGAAAATGTTGCTCAGCACGAGCGCGGCGAAGGCCGTCAGCCCCAGCGCAATGAGGAAAGAATTGGTGTCGGCAAAGCCAAACGTCTCAAACGTCCAGCTGAGATAGGCATTCTCGTGCACGCTCGCGGGATCGGCCGCCACCTGCAGAAACGGCAGGATGGACCCGACGCTCACCACCTCCAGCCCCGCCATCACGAGGACGGCCCCGAAGAGCAGATACAGGTTGCGCCGCTCGCGGGGGGTGAGCAGGTCAAAAAATGTGCGGAGGATCTCCATGATCTGGCACCCCAATAGAGTCAGAGAGGCCGTGGACTCTGCTCATCGGCCCTACGCCAACGCAGACCGAAAAAAGCATGCCTCGGAGGTGGCCCCGGATTCAGCACCGTAGAAGCGAAAACGGACCGCCCCCCTTCTCTTACTGATGCGTGAGAAAATATCTAACTCAAGTTGCGACCTATAGTGCTTTTTCGACGAGACGGCGGCCCGAAGGCTTTCGGACCACAGACCGCGGAATAGGACGCTTTTCGGCAGTCCGCCGCCTGTACCGACCGCCGTCGGTGTCCGCAGTCCGCCGTCAGTTAGGCAATACAGTTGTACCCCGCAACTTGAGTTATCTAACGGTTTTGCCCGTGAGCGTGTAGGAGTATGGATAGAAAAATTCTCACGTCTCAGTATTCCCT
>PXSZ01000003.1:0-1227 GCA_003023105.1 Bacteroidetes bacterium QH_10_64_37 | reverse complement strand
CGTCCAGTCCGGAGCGCTTGGAGCGGTTGGGGGCACCGGCTTCTCGGCAATCGTGACCACAGGCTGCTCGCGCTGCAGCTGGAGGCGCGTCTGCGTCACTTGCTTCTGGAGCTGGCTGTACAACTGCTCTTTGAACCGAACCTCCCGCCGGAGGCGCTCGCGTCGGAACTCAAGTTTGGGCTCACCTCCGCCCGTGAGCACACTTCGGTTTTGTTCGAGGAACTGCGCGAGCCGGTCTTCGGCCGCGTCGAGCTCTCGTTTCGCCTCCTCGAACTGCTTCTCGACAAACGTCAGGTTCTCCTGCGTCGTTTCGGTCCGGATCTCGCGGACCCGCCTCCGGAGGTGCTCGATGACTCGCTCGTTCAGCCGGGCCGCCAGGGTCGGGGCCGTCGCCGTCGTGGAGATGGTCATGAGGCCCCCGCTGCCCTCCAGTGCCCCGGACTCTCCTACGGAGGCGGAGATCGTTTCTCCGAGAGCCGCAATCGCCCGTTCTTCCGCGTCGGTCGGGTAGATCAATGCGTCCGAGCTGTCGGACTCGACCGGGCGGGGCTCGGCGTCGGACAAAAGGCTTCCCACTCCGCCCGCAACCGTCCACGGAAGCCACAGCGTGTACCGAAGCACCTGATCGAACGGGCCGGCCGGTTGATTGACGTGCTCGACGAACGGAGTGCGCCGGCCGGTCGACGGAAAGAAAAAGGTGTCCTGCGCGACGGCCAGGCGCACCTCGCGGCTCGTCGCGATCATGGGATACGACGCGGGCGTCAGTCCGGCGCTGCCGCCTCCTTCGAGGTCGATCCCAAGCCCCTGGACGGAGGGCAATCCGGAGGGAAGGTCCCGTCCCTCGTCGTCCCCCGCCGCTTCCCGGACGACCTTCGACCGTGCAGTGTACTCC
Organism: Bacteroidetes bacterium QH_10_64_37; assembly: GCA_003023105.1. Next base: position 335 of record PXSZ01000003.1, on the reverse strand, counting down.
GCCGGCGCCAGCGTCGCGTACAACACGCCGAACAGCCCAAACGCCAGGACGGAAAGCACGATGAGCCCGCGCCCCCGGCTCAGCGTGAGGAGCAGGTTGACCAGGAGGATCTCATCGTCGCGGGACGGCGCACGGCGCCTGCGCCCGTCGCTCTCCGGTGGGGGACTCTGAGGCGTACTCATCGAGCAATCTTCGGATTCGAAAAGCCGTTCGTCGGAATGCGTGAAGCGTGAGGCGGGACGGACCTCCGTTCACGATTTTCTACGAGGAGGACGCGCCGGTCAGTCGAACGCCCGCGTGGCAAGCACGATAATCGTGAGCGCGCTGGAGACGAT
>PXSZ01000002.1 GCA_003023105.1 Bacteroidetes bacterium QH_10_64_37 | reverse complement strand
ATGACGATGACGCCGCCCCCGAGCGTCGCCAGCGCGTACCGGTCTCCGGGGAGGCGATCCCCGTGATACAAGTCGTTTTCCTGAAGATACGACGTGACCCCGGGGGCAAAGGGACGAAACGTTTCTCCGTCGTACAGCAGAAGTCCCTTGTTCTGCGTACCGATGAGCAGATCGCCGCTCGGATGCCGGGCCATCATGTAGATGGGCGTCTCGCGGAACGTCTCCCCGTCCGGCACCAGCTCCAGAGAGTCACCCTCCATCCGGAGGAGTCCCCGTCCAAAGTCGCGCACGTAGAGCGCTCCGTCGACGGTAAACGACGTGTGGAATCCCTTCTCACTGCTCCAGGACGTTATTTTCGACCCGTCCCACCGGAAGAGGCGCTGGTTGGCCTGATAGTAGACGCCGTCGTCCAGGACGTGCGTTCCCCACACGTCCTCGAAGTTGCGCTCGTCCTCGGGAATACGCTCGTAGAGCGACGTGTAGCGGAGCACGCCCTGGGAGTCGGGACGCAGGTATCCAAAGTCCCCCTTGGCCCCCACGTAGACGAGGCTGTCCGCCGCCAGGGAGCGGACGAACGTGCCTGTGGTCGTGGGGAGGAGGCGCCACCGCTCGCCGTCGTACTGCAGGACGCCGTCGTTATTCGCGACGTAGATCAGCCCCCGGTCGTCCTGGATGACGTCCCAGTTCTGAGGATCCTGTCCATACTCCGGCGGGGCGTAGTGCTCGCTCGGAAACGGGATGCCGAGCTCGTCTTGCCCCCCCGACTGCCCGGTGGCAATACGGGGTATTGCCAGGAGCAGGAGAACCGTAATGTTTATCCATCCACGTGTCATAACTACCTGCCCATTACAAAAATATAGGAGCTTCCGTACAAGTCAGGGTTGGAACCGGCGCAAATCCCCAGTATTCTTAAACTGCTTAACGAAGCCAATTTCATGCCAACAACCCTGTACTACTATGGAACGCTCTCGTTTTTCTACCATCAGTTCCCTCTTCACCGCCGCCCTTTTCGCCGGTGCGATGCTGCTGGGCGGCTGCAGCGACAGCCTCACCGGCGCACAACCCGCCAAGAAGGACGTGACGGTGCAAGACCGGGCCCAGCATAACACCTCGGATACGGATACCGACCCGAGTGCCAGCCACAACACGTCTAGCGAAGACTAACTCGCCCCACCACCACCCGGGTTGTTTCCACCGCACGCGTCTCCTCCCCCATCCGGGATGGGCTTTCACTCCGAGAGTCCGTGCCGCGACGGGTCTCCCAACTCGCGGAGACTGTCGCCAGTGGGCTGTCGCGGGTGTCATCGCCCACAAGACGCCGTGATGTGCGATAGGTGGTGGTGACATCTGCCGCCATTTAGCTGTGCGTAGCACGACGCCCGATCGGGGCCTCCCGGTCGGGCGTTTTTGTATGTTTACCCACGTTGTGCCCCAGGCGGAAGGACACGCCACTTGGGTTATGTTTATGTATGGACTTCTTCATTCTTACGCAAGCAAAATCCGGACCTTGGCTCGGCGTGCCTGCGTACGGCCCATCGTTCACTTTTCTGCTTCGTTCTGCGACCCGGTCCGGACGCCCGACGATTGCATGCGCGCCAGCTACTGCGACGGCTACTACGTCCCTCTCCCCGAGGGCCATCCTTTTCCGATGGGCAAGTTCCCGGCCCTGCACCGCCTGCTCCGCCGGGAGGGCCTGCTCGATCCGAGCGACGTGGTGGCCCCACGCCAGGCCGACTGGTCTGCCCTTCGCCGCGTCCACACGGCCGACTACCTGACGCGCCTCGCCGAGGGCACCCTCCCCGCACACGCCGAGCGGCGCATGGGCCTGCCGTGGTCGGAGCGCCTCGTGTACCGCTCGCGGCTGGCCGTGCAGGGCACCCTCAACGCCGCCGTCATGGCCCTGACGGACGGCCTCGCGGCCAACCTTGCAGGGGGCACACACCACGCCTTCCCCAACCACGGCGAAGGGTTCTGCGTGCTCAACGACGTGGCCGTCGCCGTCCGCGTGCTCCAGTCGGCGTGCTGGGTCCGGCGCGTCCTCATCGTCGACCTCGACGTGCACCAGGGCAACGCCAACGCGGCGGTGTTCGCGGAGGACGATTCCGTCTTTACCTTCTCGATGCACGGCGCCGAGAATTATCCGTTCGAAAAACCCTCCTCCTCCCTCGACGTCCCCTTAGCTGACAGCATGGGGGACCAGGCGTACATGAACACCCTGAAGAGGTATCTCCCCCAAACGCTGGACGCTGCGCAGCCCGATCTGGTCTTTTATCTTGGTGGGATTGACGTGGCGGCCGACGATCAGTTCGGGCGCCTTTCGCTCACACGGGAGGGCCTCCACGCCCGGGACCGGTACGTGCTGGAGCAGATCCACGCGCGCACCCTTCCGGTGGTGCTCCTGCTCTCGGGCGGCTACGCGGAGACCCCCGAGGCCACCGCCGACCTGCACGCGGTCATGTACCGGGAGGCGGCTCGGGTGTTTGACGCAGCGACGGCCCCTGCTCCCTGATCGGAGCAGTGTCCTCACTCACGTGCCCCCGGAGGCGGCGTCCCCTGGCGGATGGCCTCGGCGAACACCCGAAAGTCCGACAGCCGATCCAGCGCCTTGAGGAGAAGCTCGTCGTCGACATCCAGGTACTCGTGCACGAGGATATTTCGCATGCCGACGGCCCGGATGAGACGATCTGCCAGGTCGTCCGGGAGCACGTCGTGCCGCCGAAGGACTCGCACGCAATCGGCGTAGCTGTCCGGATATCCCAGATTGTGCCGGCTCACCACAGCACAGGAGATGTCGATCACAGCCTGAATGCTCTCCATGAGCCCGTATCGCAGGGCCCACCTCGTCCGCCGACTCGCCTCCAGATCGGCGGTCGTGACTCCCTTGAACCCCTCCAGTTCCCGAAGATTCTCCTCCAGGCGCTTGAGCCTACTCGACTGCTCGTCCATACCGTCCATTGTCAAGACGACGCTCCATGTCTCGAAGAATTCGATCATGCACAGGCTTGAAGTCCAAATAGTCCCGCATGGCGCGGAACTTGACGTCGTGATACAGTTCCTCGTCAGCAACGTGAATGGTTTCCCCAGTTGCCAGCACACGATACACCACCCAGGACGGCTGCCGAGCGAGGTTCGTCACGTCGACGCGACGCTCCGGGAGGGCTTCGTCCAGGGCAACGACCAGATCGAGAAAGTGATCTTGCTCCTCTACGTAGACGGCCACGTCCACGTCGCTCACAGGCGTTTCCTGCCCCGCCGCGACGGACCCGTGAAGCACTGAAAACGGAATCGACGGCCGCTGAAGACCCGTTCGCAACCGATTGAGAAGGGCCTGCTTGTCAATCGACATGGCGCACAGAATGCATAAGGAGGGAGACAGGGGAGAAAGGCTTCGTACGGGAGACACGTTCCCGCTGCATCAGATCTGGTCAGGGCCGTCGCCCCCACACCGCGCGGGGCCGTCCGCTCAGGTCCTCGTCCACGCCGACCTCCGTCAGACCCTCCCGGCGGAGCAGCGCCTCGACGTCCTCGGCGTATGCGGCGTGCACCTCGACCACGAGAGCGGCACCCGGGATGCACAGCGCGCCTGCCCAGTCGACGAGTGCCCGGTAGAAGCGAAGCGGATCGTCGCCGGCAAAGAGCGAAACGTCCGGGTCGTACTCGCGCACGACGGGCGGAAGGGCGTCGGCTTCGTCGTCGGGGATGTAGGGGGGGTTGGAGACTAGAAGATTCAAATCTTTCGGTATTTCCTCAGGCACTTCCTCGGCCAACGCGTCGGCCTCCAGCAACTGCACGTCGAGTTGGAGCGTCTCCGCGTTGGTCCGCGCCACTGCGAGGGCGTCGGGGCTCACGTCGCAGGCGTGGACGACCGCGTCGGGACGCTCGTGCTTGAGGGCGAGGGCGATGCACCCACTCCCCGTGCCCACGTCGAGCACGCGCGGCCGCTCCATCGAGTCGATACAGGCGAGCGCCCGGTCGACGACCGTCTCGGTCTCGGGACGCGGCACCATTGCGTCGGGCGACACCTGAAGCCGGAGGCCGCGGAAGGAGACATACCCTAGAATGTGCTGAAGCGGCTCGCCCTGCACGCGGCGCTCCACCATCTCGTCGAATCGCTGCGCGGCGTCCTGGGAGACGGATCGCTCCGGATGGGCGTAGATCTGCGCCCGGTCTCCGCCCAGCACCTCCGTCAGCAGCCACTCCGCCGTCCGTCGCGGGGCCTCGCAATCGGCAGTCTCAAGCCGTTGGACTGCGCGGTCGAGGAGCCCCAACTGCGTCGGGGACGACTCGGCGGTCTCGTCGCCGTCTGAACTGTAAGAATCGAGCATGAGGGATCTCCTCGGAACTGCCGACGACCACTGGATCACAGAGCGAACGACTACCGCCGCACCCGAAAGGTGTCGAAGTCGTCGGTGGCGTCGGACCAGTCCACCTCCACGTGTTCGACCTGGGCCATGCGCGGGCCCTGCCGAACGGCCTCAACGAGTTGATCGAGCGCCTCTCGAGGCCCCTCCGCTTCCAGCCGAACCGACCCGTCGCGCTCGTTGCGCACCCATCCGGTGACGCCGAGGCGATGGGCGCGCGTTCGCGTGAAGTTGCGGAAGCCTACGCCCTGCACGCGTCCCATAATCTGTGCGGACAGATGCTCCTGCGTCTCCGTCTCCATGAGGGAAGTGTGGATGCTGATTCGCGCAGAAATGTTTTCATTCAACGGTCATCCCGATGGTAATCGAGGACAATGTTCTGAGCGATCGACGACCGAAGGGAGGAGAGAGTCGAAGGGGCCCGAAGGGTCATCCTCTGAAAATCTCTCCAGGCCCGGCGAGAACGCATCATTCGGAGAAATGCCGTGATGAAAACCGTTTCTGCCAACCATCAAAAAGATTCCTCGACTCCGCTCCGCTCGGAATGACCTCTTCTTAAAGGTTCTTTTGCGCATCCACTACGCTCAACGCAACGCACTCCGCCCCCCCGCATTCCGGCGGCGGGGCGCGGGCCTTCATTTCCTGAATGGTTTTCGAAGAGGACGGGGCGAGCGCTACAACAGGCCCTTGCTCGTCGTCCAGTCGCGGAAGCCTTCCACGAGCTGCTCGAAGGAGTCGAGGACGAAGAGCTCGTCCTGCAGGTTGTACACCTCGTAGTCGTCCTTCTCCACGATGTGCTCGGGATCGAAGGGATGGAGGGTCACCTCGTCGGACAGGGCATGCGTCACCTCTTCGTTCGAGGACACAATGCCGGCGCCGAAGATGCGTTTCTCCCCCTGCTCCTGGATCAGCCCGAACTCGACGGTAAACCAGTGAAACCGCTCCAGCCGCGGTCGGTCGGCCCCTTCCGCGTTCCGGGCCGCCTTGCCGTAGAGCTGGTAGAAGTCAGCAAACTCCGGCTGCGTGAGCATCGGCATGTGGCCGAAGATGTCGTGGAAGCAGTCGGGCGCCGGCGTGTAGTCGAGCTCGTCCCGGCCCCGGACGTAGTTGGTCGACGGAAACTTGCGCTCGGACAGCAGCGAAAAGAAGTTTTTCTCGTGGATGAGCCCCGGCACGTTGGCCACCGTCCAGCCCGTCGCGTCGTCGAGGCGCTGGCTCAGATTCGCCAGGCTGGGGATGCGGTCGGCCTCCAACTGCAAAACGTCCTGGCCCCGCATGTACGCCTCGCAGGCCCGGCCCGGAAGCTGCTCCATCTGGCGCTCCACGAGGATCTGCCACGTCTCGTGGTCTTCCTCCGGATAGTCCGGATACTCGATCTCCTCCCCAATCGGCGGCTCCTCCTCCAGCTTCTGCGGAATGGTTCGCGGATCAACGTCTTCCTGTTCGTCCTGGGCCTTCTCGAAGGCCGATCGTTCCTCCTCCGGTGTGGTCGTGTCAGTGGTCGTGTCAACAGCGTCGTTGCTCATTGTATCACCTCAAAGATCTGGTTGGTCAGCGGCAGTGCGAATCGTATTTGCAGCCCGGGCGCTCGTAGCTGGAAGCGCTTCCATACCGTCAAAAAAAGAAGTGACGGACGCATCCCGGACGGCAGATACTCTAATGACCAGTCTCGGTCGATGATTCCTCACTCCGAACGGCCGTTGCTCCCTCGCACTACCGGGGCCGAGCCTCGTCGAGACGAATTAGCCAGGCGGCGCCGAGGTATCCGACGAACGCGGCGGCACTCATCATCAACCCCACTCGGGTGACGCGAGCCCCGTCCCCGATCACCTCTTCGGCCATCACCATGATGCCCAGGAAGAGAACGGAAAGGCTGCACGCCCCGACGAGAACGTGAGTCCAGGTTCGAAACGCCCGTCCATCAAACATGGGCACAAAAACAAAAAATCTGAGGACGGCAGGGAGTCCTCCAACGCCCCGCATCGCCTCCGTGGAGACGGCTCCCACCGCCGGAACAGACGTTTCGCTACGACACGTGGGCCGGTTTCGTGTCTGACTTCCATTTGATGTTGCAGCCCATGGACGGGTGCTGCTCCATCGTCACCTCGCCCGTCTCCAGCAGTTCGTCGAGGGCCTGCCGCAGGTCGCCGCCATGCGACTCCCCGTCGTCGGGGCGCGTCTCGTCGAAGCGGCCCCGGTAGACGAGCGTCCGGTCCTCATCGAAGATGTAAATGTCGGGCGTGCAGGCGGCCTCGTAGGCTTTGGCGATCTCCTGCGTCTCGTCTTGTAGATACGGGAAGGGATAGTCCTTGTCCTGAGCCCGCTCGGCCAGGCGGTCGAACGAGTCGTCCGGGTAGCGTTCCGCGTCGTTCGAGCAGATGCCTACGAACTGCACGCTCCGCTGCTGATATGTGCGCGCCACGTCGAGGAGCGCGTCCTCGATGTGCTTTACGTACGGGCAGTGGTTGCACATGAAGACGACCACCAGCACGTCGGCGTCGTCGTAATCCGTGAGCGAGCGGCGCTCGTCCCCTCGGTCGTCGACCTCGGGATTGACGGCGGGCAGTGAAAAGTCGGGAGCCGGGTGGCCCAGCTCCATCATCGTGGACTCGGTAACGGCCATGGCGGGTTGAGGAAACGATTCGGAAAAACGCGAGCTAGCGCCGCGCCCTCCTCCAGGCGCCGCGCATGGAAGAAAACTACGGAGACGACGGTGAGGTCCGTCACTCGTCGTCCCGATAGAGATCGTGCGTTTCGATATAGGTGCGCACAGCGTCCGGCACAAGATACCGAATGGAACGGCCTGCCCGGCGGCGGGCTCGGATTTCGGTTCCCGACACTTCCATAACCGGTGCAGCTACGTACCGGACGCGGTTCGCAAAGCGGGGCGCAGCGACTGCTTCGATCGCTCCGGGTCGCTTGTACACGATGAGCGGCACGCGCTCGGCGATTTCGTCGGATCGGTGCCACCCCGCAAAGTGATCGAGGCTATCGCTGCCAAGGATCAAGGCAAAGTTCGTGTCGGGATGCTGGTCCTGCAGCACCCGGAGGGTCTCAACCGTGTACGAGACGCCCTCCCGCTGCACTTCGAGGTCGCAGATCCGAAAGTGGGAATCGGATTTGACGATACGGCGAGTCATTTCGAGCCGATGCTCGACGGCCACCAGCTTCTCGTCGGGCTTGTGGGGCGGGGTGGCATTCGGAATCCACCACACTTCGGACAGGTCGAACTGATCGCGGACGACCTCGGCGACAATGAGGTGCGCAACGTGGGGTGGATTGAAGGATCCCCCGAAGAGACCGATGTCCATGGCACCTGGGCCGGCGTGGCCCCCTCCGCTTACTTGGAGCCGCGGGACGTGTCCTCTTGTGCGATCGACTGCTGCCCGTCGCGAGCCTGCACACGATCGAGCTTGCGCTGCGCTTCGCTGTAAAACGTCTCTGCCTCGTCAAGGAACTTGCTCTCGGGGAAAAGCTGCGTGAGACGATTGTAGTTCTCAATTGCCTTCTGGTACCGCTCAGCCTGCTTCTTCTGAATGCTGCGATCCGCATATCGGATGTACGTGCGGACGGCTCCCAGGAGGGCATTGTCGGCCCACGGGGTGTCCGGGTACTGGTCGAATGTGTCCTCGTACACCGTCGTGGCGGCCTCCCACATCTCGCGCCGCTCGTAGAGCTCTCCCGCAGCATACTTCTTGTGGGCGAGCTTTGCTCGCAGCTCGTTGATTTTCTTCTTCGCCTCCGGAATGAGCTCGTGGTTCGGGTACCGGTCGATAAAGAGGCGGAAGAGGGAAATGGCCTGCCGCGAAGCCGACTGGCCGAGCCGGTACTTCGGGGAGCGCAGGTAGTACGAGTTGGCCCGCTCAAATTCGGCCCGGGGAAGCAATTCGTTGTTGCGGTACAGCTCCGTAAAGCGCTTGAACTCGTTCGCGGCCACCAGATGCTTTCCCAGTCCGCGCTGGGCCATGGCGAGCTTGAATCGCGCCTTGGGGGCCCACTGGTTCCCGCGCCCATATTCGAACACGGCCCGGAAGAGGCGAATGGCCTGCTGGTGGTCTCCCTCCTCCATCTGCGACACCCCCTTCTGATAGGCGTCTTCGGGCCCGCTGTACGTGAGCTGGCCACTCCCTGAACATCCGGCGAGAACCCCGACGAGCGCGCACAGCAGAACGGGGACGAGAATCGAAGAACGCATGAGGGGATGCCGGTACCGAGACATAGTCAGTAGAAGTCGCCCCCGAGTCAGCGGCAATTTCTTCGTTCAGGCCGCTCCGGGACGCAGAAGAGACAGCGCGGAGCCGAAACGGCAGGGGGGAGGGTCTGTTCCTCTACGAGCCTTTAAGCCCCGATGGATCGTGCCGGGCAGTAGGCGACCGCGCGCCCGCTTTTTCTACCGAAGAAGCTCGATCTGTTGATTGCGGTATCGGTGGATGAACATCGCCTGGTTTGCATTCTCGCCCTTAAATCCGATTCGCATCCCGAGCCCCTCATACGTCGGAGCGGTGCGGAGCGTCTGCGGAGCCAGCCGGGCGGAGGAGGGCGAGAGCACGGACAGCAAAAAGTGGGCAACGTCGTACCCCGTGTACGCCAGGCGCCGTCCGTTGGTGGAAATTTCATCGAGCGTCGTACCGGTCAGGAGTCGATAGCGGCGGACGAAGCGCTGCACGGCTCGCTGCTTCGTCTGCACGTAGAAGCCGTTCGTGTAGGTGGCCGTCATCGCACTGGCCGCCTTCTTGAAGGGGAGATCGTGCCACTCGGCATTGCCGAGCGTTCGCTTCCCCGACGCCACCTGTTGCAACCCCGTGAGCGCGCCCTGGATCTTGCCCGCGGCGCCCCGGCCCGAGACGGGAAGATAATACGCCTCCGGCGCCGCCAGGAGCGAGTCGGTGAGCGCCGGGTCCTCTTCGATGAGGGTAGGCAGCCGCGACCAGTCTCGCGGGTCCTCCAGCGGAATGGTGAGGGGCACCTCCAAGTCCTCGCGCCGAGCTTTCTGCCGAAATCCCTCGGCCATGCGCGCGCCGAGGCCGTCGCCGCGCTCGTAGATGACCCCCACGCGGTTGATGAGGAGACCATTCTTTGCCATGCGTGCCATGATGCGGCCCCGGTCCGGAATCGTGGGATTGGCCTGAAAGACGTAGTCGCGCCCCTTCGAGACGCTCTCGTCGGTTGCCATTGGGGCTACGAGGAGCACGCTCGCCTCCTCGGCCCGCGTGCCGGCCGGCCGCGCCGCGCTGCTCCGAATGGGACCGATGATCACGTCCACGTCGTCGATGCGCACAAGCGAATCGACGGCGGTCCGGGCGGTCTTCGCCTTGGTGCCGGTCCGACGGAAGTACATCTTGGCCACCCAGTCCGGCTGCTCCACCTGCGTCGTGACGATCCGAAGCGAGTCGACTCGAACCGTGTCCGTTGAGGTCGCCACGGTGGTCGTTCCCTCCCCCCCTGCCTGGTTGTCCCCGTGCACCTCAGCCGTGTCGTAGACCTCGAACGTGTCGGCCGACGCCTCAAGCCCGCGCGGACGGACGTAGCGTCGCCGGAGGCCGTTGTGCTCGTCGACCGCCAGGCGAACGCCGTTGAAGAGGGCCTGGGACAGAGAGGCTCGTGCGTCTCCCATCGGGAGCGTCACCCCGATGCGGAGCGTGTCCGGAGCCTGCCCTCCCTTCCGACGCTGCGCCTGCTCGAGGAGCGACTCGGCCTGGTCCCGGTACGTCGTCCCCGGATATCGATTCAGGAGAACGTTGAGCCGATCAATGGCGTCCTGGTATCGACCGAGCTGCACGAGCGTCTTTCCGCTCATCAGCAATGCAGCCGTCGTCTTTCGGTTGAGCTCGTACTCGCTCACCAGCCGAAAGCGCTTGAGGGCCGTTTCGTACTGCCCCTGCTCAAAGGCCGAAACCCCTTCGTCAAACAAGAGCTCCGCATTCGAAATCTCAGGAATCCCTTCCCGCTCCTGCGCGTGCCCGGGCGCCGCCACACTCCCGGCCATCGCAGCCAGGAGGAGCAGGAGGGCGAAAACCGTTCCGGAACGGCGAATCACCATGAAAACAGAGAATTCAATGCGGAAGATTGCTTCAGAAAGGTGTGGACGTCTGTGCGTGTAGGCGTTTGGGCGGAGGCGATCCTTGGGCACAGTGCCGAGTTGCGAATGTCAAATTTCGAATTGCCGACCGTTGCCCCCAAGGGTTGACCCTCTTCTCTCGAAAATGAGCGCTCACTCGACCCTCGAAATTCGAAATTGGCTACATCTTCCCCCTTTCTCCCATTCACCCTTTCCCCTCCCCCCTTCGCAATCATTCCCATTCGATCGTCGCGGGGGGTTTGGAGCTCACGTCGTACACCGTCCGGTTGATGCCGGGCACCTCGTTGACGATGCGGTTGGAGACGTGCCCGAGGAAATCGTGGGGAAGGTGCGCCCAGTCGGCTGTCATGCCATCCACGCTGGTTACGGCGCGGAGGGTGCACACGTTTTCGTAGGTGCGCTCGTCGCCCATCACGCCCACGCTCTGCACGGGGAGCAGCACGGCAAAGGCCTGCCACACCTCGTCGTAGAGATCCTCGGCCCGCAGCTCTTCGATGAAGAGGGCGTCGGCTTCTCGGAGCAGGGCCAGCCGCTCGCGCGTCACCGGCCCCAGGATGCGGATGGCCAGCCCCGGCCCCGGGAACGGATGCCGCCCCACGATGGGCGCCGGCACGTCGAGCAGGCGGCCAATCTCGCGCACCTCGTCTTTGAACAGCTCCCGGAACGGCTCGATGAGCTCAAAGTCGAGCTCCTCGGGCAGTCCGCCCACATTGTGGTGCGTCTTGATGGTGGCGGACGGCCCCTTGAACGAGACGCTCTCGATGAGGTCGGGGTAGAGCGTGCCCTGCGCCAGGAACGTGGGGCGGTGCCCCAGGTCGGCGGCAATCTGCTCGGTCTGCTCCTCGAACACTTCAACGAACGTATTGCCGACGATATTGCGCTTCTCTTCCGGATCGACCACCCCGTCGAGCCGCTCCAGGAAGCGATCCGTGGCGTCAGTGGTGCGGAGGTCCATCTCGAAGTGGCCGCGAAAGGTGTTCTGCACCTGGTCCCACTCGCCCTTCCGCAGCAGGCCGTTGTTGACGAAGATGCAGTGCAGCTGGTCGCCGAGCGCCCGCTGCAGAAGCGCCGCCGCGACCGACGAGTCGACCCCGCCGGAGAGGCCCAGAATGACGTGCCGGTCCCCCACCCGCTCGCGAATCTCGCGCACCTGTTCCTCCACGAACGAGGCGGGCGTCCAGTCGCCGCTGCAGCCGCAGATCTCGTACGCGAAGTTCTCCAGGATCCGGCGGCCGTAGTCGGTGTGGACGACCTCCGGGTGAAACTGCACGCCGTAGTAGGGCCCCTCCGTGTCGCGAACCGCGGCCACCGGTGCGTTGTCGGTGCGGGCGATGGTTTCGTAGCCGTCGGGGAGGGTCGTGAGGTGATCGCTGTGGCTCATCCAGACGGTCGAGCCGCTAGGCACGCCCTCGAAGAGCCGTGATTTCTCCTGCCCGTTCGGCGGCACCTGAATCTGGGCCCGGCCAAACTCGCGCCGGTCGGCCCGCTCCACCCCGCCCCCCAGCTCGTGCGCCATCGCCTGAAGCCCGTAGCAAATGCCCAGGACCGGAACGGGAGAGCCGTCGGGACGCGTGAGAGTGAAGAGCGCCGGGTCGAGCGGCGGTCCGTCTTCATCGTAGACCGAGCAAGGTCCCCCGGACAGGATGATGCCGGAAGGAGTCAAGGCCTCGATCTCGGCCGTCTCCACCGTGCACGGATGGATCTCCGAGTACACCCCTGTCTCGCGCACCCGCCGCGCAATGAGCTGGGTGTACTGCGAGCCAAAGTCTAAAATGACGACGTTCTCGTGCATCGGCACAGTGTCGAGTTACGAATGGCGAATTTCGAATTGTCTCTCCCTCAAGGCTCGGTTCCTCGAGCTCGGCACCGCGGCCCCACTCGAAATTCGACACTCGACATTCGAAATTGCTCAGGTCACCTCGTCGTACTCCTCGGCCTCCATGAGGTCGTCAATTTCGTCGGGATCTTCAAGTTCGATCTCGATCATCCACCCGTCTCCGTACGGATCGTCGTTGACGACTTCCGGGGCCTGTTCGAGCTCGTCGTTGAGGGCCGTGAGGATGCCGCTCACGGGCATGTACAGCTCCGAGACCGTCTTGACCGCCTCAATGGTGCCGAAGATGTCATCCTTTCCGAGCTCGGTTCCCTCCGGCTCCAGCTCGACAAAGACGATGTCTCCGAGCTCGCTCTGCGCAAAATCTGTGATGCCCACCGTGGCCGTGCCGTTCTCAATGCGCAGCCACTCGTGGTCGTCCGTGTAGTAGAGATCGCCCGGCGTGTCCATTCGTTGTGCGTTGGGATGATTGTGGGATAATTGGAAGTGCGTGCTCGCGGAAAGATACGAGACGCGACGGCGAATCAAAAGGGCCTCGCCGACGATGCAGTCTGGCTTTCGACTGGCAGCAGCGCGCCGGCAAGCGGAATCGGAAAGAGGAATCACGGCATCACGCTGCTCCATTCGCCGCTACGACCGCACGGGGACGCCCTTCTGCTCCAGGGCCCTCACGACGGGCGGGGGCACGAACTTCGACACGTCCCCGTCCCACCGATGCGCGTCCCGCACCATCGACGAACTGATGAGGGCGTACTCCTCGGAGGTCATAAAGAACACCGTTTCAAGCTCCGGCGCCAGTTTTCGGTTCGCAAACGCCATCCGAAACTCCGCGTCGAAGTCGCTCACCTGCCGGAGGCCCCGCACCAGCGCCACGGCCCCCACGTCGCGCGCCCGATTCACGATGAGCCCTTCGTACGCGTGCACTCGCACCCCGTCCAGATCCTGGGTGCACCGACGCACGAGGTCCGTGCGCTCCGTGGTCGAGAAGAGGGTTTCTTTCTCCAGGTTCACACCCACGGTCACCTCCACGCGGCTGAAGACACGGAGGGCCCGCTCCAGGACGTCCCGGTGGCCGAACGTGAAGGGATCGAACGTGCCGGGGTAGAGAGCAAGGTCCTTGTCCATCAGAATCGGGCGGTCAGCGCCAGAGGATGGGCGGACGGGTCACGCTTCCTCCGTTGTTGAGCGGGCGTCCTCCGCCGTCTCGTCATTCTCGGGCGGCAGCGGCGGCCGGAACAGACTCACGATGGTACGCCCGTAGGAGCGGCTCGTCATCAGGTGCGGATGCTCGTCGAACCAGTCGTGGGAGCTGTGCTCGAGCGTAAAGACGCCGTCGGTGTGGAGGTGCGGGATGGCCAGGTCGGGCATCTCCTGCATGGCCTCCAGCTCGTAGGGCGGATCGGCCATGATGAGGTCGAGCTCCGGCCCGCCGTAGGACCGCAGATACTCCACCGCGTCCCCCTGGATGAAGATGCACTTGCCCTCCACCCCCAGTTTTTCGGCGTTCTCTCGCGCGAAGGCGAGCACCTCCCGCTTCTGTTCTACGAACGTCACGAGGGCCGCCCCTCGGCTGATGGCCTCCAGCCCCAGCGCGCCGGTCCCGGCAAAGAGATCGAGCACCTCGGCGCCGTCGAGGTAGATGCGCGCGTCGATGAGCCCAAACAGCGCCTCCCGCGTCCGGGCCGTCGACGGGCGCGTCTGGTGACCCGAGGGCGTCTTGAGGCCGTGGCCGCCGAACCGACCGGCAATGAGTTTCATGGTAGACCGGAAGTGAACGTGAGCAGAGCCCGACATGCGCTCTCCCGCAGACGCCTCACTCATGGTAACGGGCTGTCGACGAAGAGATCCGCACGGGCACGTCCCTGAATTCTCACAGAGGCGTCTCACAGAGGCGTAGCCCGCGGACGGCAGGCTTTTCCCTCGAAACAAAGCGCTCAGGCGGGCTGAGCAGCCAGCGCCCCTCCGATGCAAGGCACATACGGGGCCGGGGCCTCTTCCCGGGACGTGTCCTCCGTGAGATGAAGTTCCTCGAACGGGTCGAGGGGAGCGGGCCGACAGTCAAAGACGGTTTCAAACGGCCCGTCGGCACCGGGGCCGGCGTCGGAGCCATAGAGGAAGAGCGCCCCAATCTCGCTCGGCGAAACCCCAATCCGGTTGAGAAATCCCACCGCGTAGTACACCCGGTTCTCCGGCGTCCGGGCCTCCTGCGCGGCGTGGGCGTGGTGCCATTTCCCGTCGTGGGTAACGGCATATTCGGTGTGCGTGGGGTACTGCCCGACCGCCAACCGATAGGCGCCCTCGCTTTCTTCAGACGGCGCATGCTCGCTCCCAGCATGTCTCCGCATTACCCGAGCCGCCGCCTTCGAACTAATCATCCGGACAGGGTCCTGCCCGGGAACCGAGGCAGCGAGGGTTCCCATGCGCTCCTCGACGGCCTGCGGCACAGCGAGCACGTCGATCCACTCGATGGTCTCGCCGTCCTCTTCCACGGTCCGCACCGAGTGGGACGTGGTGTGAAGCGCCTCGGAGGACCGGCTGTCCGTCACCAGCGCCGCCTGGTACGCGACGCGCCGGTCCTGAGCCTGCTCGGAAAGCCCTGTCGGGATCGGCATGAAGAAGCTGTAGACATCCAGCGGATGGACGACCAGCTTCACTGACGCCCCCTCGGTATCCTCCAGCACCTCTCGGACAACAGCTCCAACCCGGTCGAGAGCATCGGCGTCCCTCTCTTCCCCCCAGAGGACACTCATCACGTCGAACCCGAGGAGCTCACGGCCGAGGCGGCGGAGGGTCAGAGCCTCATTCTCCCGTTCGATTTCGGCGTACCGGATCGTCGGCCCCTGAATGTGAATCGCGGCCGAGATCGACTGCGTCATGATTGTCGTCCACGGTTGCGTCCAATTTCCAGCGATCCCGCAGCTGCCGTGAGAGCAAAGCGGGCGCGCCTACTCCCAGCTGGCCGCGTTGGCCTGTGTCGGGTCTCCGGTCAGGGTCCCAATCTGGTCGTCGGTATCCGGGTCTTCGAGGAGATACGTTGCGACACGGCCCGTGTCGCTAACCGTGTACAGAAACCGATTTCCCGACCGGGGCGAATAGAGGAGAGAATCGAGATTAATGGGACTGCCGAAGACGCTGTCTTGCCGGGTCGACAAGAGGGTATCCTGGCGAATGTGCTGTAGCAGGAGGTTCAGTGAATCCGGATAGGACGCACTGTCCTGCTCGTAGTCGACGAGGGCCGTCCGGATGTTTGTCATCCGGGCGCGGGTTTCTTTGATAATGCGCTGTTGCCGCTCGATGCGGTCGTACGGCTCGTCAATCGATCGATACAGAAAGTACGCAAGACCGAGAATAACGACCACCAGGACGACCTGAATGCCCGTCTGAATCGCTCCACTACTCGTTGCCATGTGCGCTGTTCGTTCGTGATGTCAAAAAGATGAGCGGGTGGACCCGTCCGGCGCGTCGGTACAGACGGGGGACCCACGCAGAGTGACTCGAAAATAGGAGGCGCTTTTGCGAAATGCAATTCCCTGCGCTGTGTTCGGGGATCGCCTCGCCCCCGGTTCAGGACGAAAATCCCGTTCACTTTTGCAAAAGTCCGCAACCCTCCCTACGACGCCGCCCGCTCAAAACAAAGCAGGGGGACCCGTGTTGGATCCGAATGTTCTGCCCCTTCCCGGACAAATCGAGCGTCCCCTCGTGATCAACCTCCTCATCAACGTCGACCACGTCGGCACCCTCCGCAACGCCCGCGAGGAGACGTTCCCGGATCCAGTGCACGCCGCCGCTCGCTGCGAGCAGGCCGGGGCAGACGGCATCGTCTTTCACCTGCGGGAGGACCGCCGCCACATCACGGAGCGCGACGTGCGGCTCCTGGCCGAGACCGTGCAGGGCAAGCTCGACTTCGAGCTCTCCACCGAGGAGGAGGTCGTTTCCATCTGCTGCGACGTGGCGCCGGACCTGGCCACGCTGGTGCCGGAGCGGCGCGAGGAAGTGACCACGGAGGGCGGGCTCGACGTGACCGCGAACCGGCAGCGACTGGAGACGGTGACGACGCGCCTCTACGACGCGGGGGTGACGCAGGCGAGTTTCTTCGTGGAACCGCTCCCGGCACAAATTGAGGCGGCCGCCGAGGTGGGGGCCAGCTGCGTGGAACTGCACACCGGCGACTTTGCCGAAGCCGAGACCGAAGCGGCGCGCCGCAAGGAGGCCGAGCGACTGGCCACCGGCGCCAAAGCCGCCCACGAGGCCGGGCTCCGCGTACACGCCGGTCACGGACTCGACTATCGAAATTTTCCACTCTTCCGAGAAACCGTTCCCCACGTCGCCGAGGTGTCCATCGGCTTCGCCGTCATGGCCCGCGCCCTCCTCGTGGGCATGGATCGGGCCGTCCGCGACATGCGTGCAACCGTGAGGAACGCACAGCCGTAGGACGTAGGTGCAATCCATTTCTGCGAGTTGGCTGCGGAGCCGCTGCCATCAAGTGTGGCGACCGCAGACGGCCGACTGCAGCCGGCGGTCTGCGGTCAGCCGACGGCGGCCCGCCGTCTCGTCAGAGACAGCACACCGGCCCCAGTTTGAAAGTCCTGCGATCTCAACGACCACGCACTCTTCCCTCCACTCCGGCGCCCCCATGGAGCACTCCGAGCCCCTGTTCGAGGACATCTCCGACGACCACACCAGCGGCTACGTCGCCATCGTGGGCAAGCCCAACGTGGGCAAGAGCACGCTGATGAACGCGCTGCTCGGCGAGAAGCTCTCGATTGTCACGAAGAAGCCGCAGACCACCCGCCACCGCGTCATCGGAATTCACTCGGGCCCCGAGCACCAGGCCATCTTCCTCGACACGCCGGGCATCATTGAGCCCCGCTACGCGCTGCACGAGAGCATGATGGGACAGGTGCAGGGCGCCATCCGGGACGCCGACCTGCTCCTTTTTCTGCACGAGGCCGCGCAGGAGGAACCGGACACCCAGAGCCTCGAGGAGATCGGCGACACACCCGCGTTCCTGGTCCTCACGAAGATGGACCTTCTTCCCCAGGAGGAGGTGCTCCCCCTCGTCGAGTCCTACGAGGAGCTCCGCGCCTTCGACGAGGTGGTGCCCACCTCCGCCAAGGAGGGCTTCAATCTTCAGACGCTCCTCCACCTCATCCTCGACACCCTCCCGCAAGGCCCGCCCTTCTATCCGAAGGACATGATCAGCGAGCACCCGGAGCGCTTCTTCGTGGCCGAGATGATCCGGGAGAAAGTATACATGCATTACCACCAGGAAATCCCCTACTCCGTGCAGGTCAACATCGTGGCCTACGAGGAGCGACCCGAGGACCAAAAAGACTACATTGATGCGGAGATCGTCGTCATGGAGGAGTCGCACAAGGGCATCCTCATCGGCGAAGGCGGCAAGGCCCTCAAGAAGGTGGGCATGACGGCCCGGGAGGACATTGAGGCGTTCGTGGGCCGTCCCGTCTACCTGAACCTGCACGTGAAGGTGCAGGAGAATTGGCGCGACCGAAAGAATATTCTCCGTTCCTACGGCTACCGGTCGTAGTGTCGTGTCAGACGCACGTCTCTACGCTCCAGGATAAGGAGATCGGCGCCAAAGGTCACCTCGAAAACTGTGAAGCGTGAGTCGTGAGACGTGACGGAAAGACACCGTCTCCCGCATCAAGCCTCACGCCTCATGCATCAGCTCAGCAGCCAGGAGTCCCCCGCCGCTAAGGTCTTCTGCTCAGCGAAGTTGGATCGTTAATCCCCCTTCGACGGCCCGCACGTGCTCTGTCGGAACGGCCGTTCGCGGGACCTCGTGCTGCTGCAACTCCCGCCGCTGCCGGTAGTCCCTGCGCAGGCGCGTGAAAGCATCCGCCCGGGCCTCCGGCGGACGGTCCAGGATTGCTCGGAGCGCCGCGTCGTCGGCGTGCAGGTCGTATCCCTGCTGCGCAAGGTTGCAGAGCCACTCCGTCGTCGGCACCCGCGGATCGGGGGGCGTGCACTGGAGCGCGTCCCTCGATTCGGTCCGAAGGGTCGCCGTCCCCTCCCACGTCGGCTCCACGCCGAGGTGCTCGCACAGCGCCCCGTAGAGCATGGTCGTGCCCCGCACCTTTCCGTCGTACGCGTACCCGGCAATGTGCGGCGTCGCCACGTCCACGGTCTCCAGAAGCACCGGATCGGGCGACGGCTCCTTCTCCCACACGTCGAGCACTGCCGCCGCCACCGATCCCTGCGCCCGAGCCTCTTGCAGCGCGTCCCCGTCCACGACCGGCCCCCGCGACGTATTCAGGAGCCAGGCTCCGTCGTTGAGACGATTGAGGAAGGCCGAATCGACGAGGTGGTGGGTCGGATCGGGGCCGTCGGTCGTGAGGGGCACGTGGAGCGTCACAATGTCGGCCTCGGCGAGCACCGCGGCGAGGGACACGAACTCGTGGGGAGGGCCCTCTTCCTCTGCGGCCCGGGCCAGAGGCGGATCGTTCTGGAGCACCCTCATGCCCAGTGCTGGGAGCCGGTGCGCGAGACGTCTCCCGATGTTGCCACACCCCACAATGCCGACCGTCCGGCCCCGCAGCGACACGCCTCGCCGGCGCGCCAGCATCAGCAGCGCCACCACCACGTAGTCGGCCACCGAATCGGCGTTCGAGCCCGGCGCGTGGGCAAACGGAATGCCCCGGGCACGAAGATACGCCCGGTCCACGTGGTCCGTCCCAATCGTGGCCGATCCGACGAAGTGAAGGTCCGTTTCCGCCAGCAACTCAGGACCGACGGGGGTAACGCTCCGCACCAGAAGCACGTCTGCCGCCGCCACGTCCGAGGGGCCGATGTCCCGCCCCGGCTTTTTGCGAATGGTCCCAAATTGTCCGAAGGCCTCCTCAACCCGGGGAATGTTCGCATCTGAAAGAATCCGGAGTTCGGCCACGGTATACTGTACTGAAGAACGATTAAGCGAGAGAAAACGACTCGTCAACTAAACACTAACCGACCGTGAATAACGCAATCATACGTCCAAATCCTGACATTTCAGTACGGTTAGATCTATTACCGGAAACTCGGGGCGGGGGGGCGTAGTTATTTGCGCTGTTGCGGTGGACATCTTGCGGCGATGCTTTTTGTCGTCGCGCATTTCCCCGAGAGGCGCCTCGCTTCCTCTTGCCTCGCCCACCGTTTCGGAGGCCTTCCAACAACAGATACCGGCCTATGAACAAGCGGACGTTTTTTCTCTGCGCGTCCTTCGGTACGCTCCTTCTTTCGGCCGCCTACATGCCGGCGCCCCTTGCCCCTCGAGACGCGCCGTCGGCCCGGTCCGGGCGTTCTGTCTGCGCTCTCCAGGGGGCGCCGTCACAGTCTCAGGAAGCGTCGTTCGAACAGTTGAGTGCCGCGTACGCTCCGGCCTCGTCTCAATTGAGCGCGTCTATCGCTCCGCCGGTCGAGGTGGACGAACCGACCCTCTGGCTCGCCCGCGCCATCTACTCGGAAACGAAATTGCCCCACGAGCAAGAGCTGGTCGCCTGGGTGGTCCGCAATCGCGTAGAGACCCGCTACCGAGGCAAATCGACCTACCGTGGGGTTGTACTCGATCCCTACCAGTTCAGTGCCTTCAACCCCGGCTCCTCGAAACGCTCGTTTCTGAGGCAGTTGGGGCCGGAGACGCCCCTGCCGCAGTGGCAGCAGGCCCTGTGGGTGGCCCACTACGTGCGCCGCGCCGCGCCAGTGTACCGCCCGTTTTCGATTGAGACGCGGCATTTCTACAGCGAGCGGTCGATGGAGGGGCAACTGGCGCCGTACTGGGCAGAGAGCTCCCACTTCGTGCCGCCGAACCGGCGCCGGTACACGGTCGACGATCGGCGCTTCCGGTTCTACGAAAAAACCTCATAGCCGACGGCTCGGCAACTGCGCCGGTATAGGCCGATCTATTTCGTCCCCGAGGCGGACACCTCCGGCCCCAACGCAATCGCCCGCCGCCCCGATCGGGACGGCGGGCGAGGGAAAACTGCAAGGCGTTGCTCCTCCCCTAAAACGTTGCGTGGAGACGGAGCGCGAAGCCCTGAAATCGAGGCGAGTCCTCTGCATCCCCGAAGAGGTCGCCGTCGTCTCCCACGTATTCGTTGATTCCGTACTCGTATCGCACTTCGGGCTGCAGGGTGGCTCCCTGACCAAGTGGAATGGTGACCCCGACTCCAACGTTTACCGAGTACGCCACGTCTCTGAAGTCATCCCCGAAGTCATCTCCCACTTGCGGAAAGACCACCATGGGTCCCCCGAGCAGGTACGGCTTGACGGCCTGAACAGGGAGTGTGAGTTTAACATCCACGGGGACCTCAAGTCGATCTATCTCGACCTGGTTGTTCGGGATATCGTACTCCCCGACCTCTCGGTAGAACAACCCGGGCCGAACCTTGAGCGGCCCGCTCCCACCATCGTAGACGATACCGACGTGGTAGCCCGTCGCGTTTTCGAAGGTCGCCTCGTCGCCATCGCCGAGCTGGATGTCGTCGGCCGACTCGAAGTTGAGACCCGCCGCCACTCCGAACTGGGCGTGGGCCGGGATTCCCGAAATGCCGAGAAGCAAAAGGACAAGAAGGGCAGAACCTGTGATTCGTTTGATCGAAGCGTGCATGAAAGACAGGGTTGACATAAGATTGATGATTGATGAGAGGATTGATGAGAGGGTGTGCGACTGATGGGGCGCCCGTCCCGACCGCTTGTGGGTCGTGGACGGTTCCCACGCACAGGGAAAGGCGTCTTCCCACTGCAGAAAGTAACACGGGGCTGTCCCGCCGCGCGATACTTCCTATTCCTGCGACCGCCTGTTACCCGACGGTGCAGACAGCGGACCGGAAGAAGAATTGAAAAGATCCGGACCGATCTACAATGTTCAGATCTACAGTACAACGTTCAGACGAAGCGCGAAGGCACTGAGTTTCCGCTCACTCGGATTGAACGTAGTGTCTCCAATCTCAAAGCTTTCGTCCACGTAATCCGTGGCGCCGAACTCGTACCGCAACTCGGGCTGCAGCGTCAGTCCGGCGCCGGGGAGCGACACGTCCGCGCCGACTCCGACATCGAAAACGAACGAGACATCCTCGAGTCCGTCGCCGAAGGCGTCATTTTCACTTTGGGGCAAAAATGCCTTCGGCCCGCCGAGCAGGTACGGACCTACGGGGGAGGCCGGGAGAAGACTCACCCGAACGTCCACGGGCACTTCAAAAGCCGTCACGTCGACCTCGCCAACCTCTGGGACGTCGTAGGTCCCGACGTTTCGGTAGAACAGCCCCGGCCGCAATTTGACGGGCCCGGCGCCGAGGTCGTAAACAAGCCCAATGTGGTACCCGGTCGCGTTCTCGACCGTTGCATTCTGGTCGGCATCCGTGGTCGTCTCGATGTCGTCCAGAGACTCAAAGTTTAGCCCAGCAGCTACTCCAAGCTGAGCCCGAGCCGGGGTCCCCGACATGCCGAGAAGCAGAAGGGCCAGAAGGGCAGAACCCGCGATCCGTTTCACCGAAGAGTGCGTGAGGGACATGGTTGACGTGGGAGATATGATCAGGCTGACGAGAGGGTGTGCGGGTGATGTGGCGCCCGTCCCAACCGCCTGCGGGTCGTAAGCGAGCGGTTCCTACACACAGAAAGACGCCCCTCCACTGTAGAAAGTAACGCGTCGCGGACAGAGTTCCCGTGGCACGTCGGGGTCCCTCTCCTCCATCGTCCGGAGAAACCGAGGGACGAGCGTTCTCAGGCCGCACGAAGAGCATCTCCAAGAACGAGCTCAGCACGTCCACGCAAACCACCTCCACGCAAGCGGAGCGGATTCTTTCAGGGTCATTACAATCCGTTCTCCGGAGCGAGGGGCTTGACCCTCGCTTTCTGCAACCTCATTCCTGAAAAGGAGTAGGGGCAACGAGTCCGACAAAGACTCGGCGCCCCCTTCCCACCCTCTGTATTTCAAGCCCTTGGCTGCACCCTCCCATGAAGATCGGCATCACCTGTTATCCCACCTATGGCGGTAGCGGGGTGGTCGCCACGGAGCTCGGGAAAGCCCTCGCCGAACACGGTCACGAAATTCATTTTATCGCGTCGGACCTGCCGTTCCGACTCTCCCACGTCGCCGGCAACATTTTCTTCCACGAGGTCAACGTCCAGAGCTATCCGCTTTTCGACTACCCGCCCTACACCCTCTCGCTCACCAGCAAGATGGTGGACATCGCCAAGCACGTGGGGCTCGACCTCCTGCACGTGCACTACGCGCTCCCCCACGCATCGAGCGCGGTGATGGCCCGCCAGATTCTGAACGCGGAGCACCTGGAGCTCCCCGTGGTCACCACCCTCCACGGCACCGACATCACCCTCATCGGCCAGGATCCCTCGTTCGCGCCCGTCGTTGCGTGGTCGATCAACGAGTCCGACGGCGTCACAGCCGTCTCCAAGCATCTCCGTCAGGAAACCTACGATCACTTCGAGGTCACCAAAGACATCGAGGTGATCCCCAATTTCATCGACACGGACCGCTTCGTGCGCCAGGACAAGGAGCACTTCAAGCAGGCGCTCTGCCCGAACGGGGAAAAAGTCATCGTTCACATCTCCAACTTCCGCCCCGTCAAGAACGCCCAACAGGTCGTCGAGGTCTTTCACCGACTGCAGAATGGCGCCTCGAACGTAAAGCTCCTGCTGGTGGGCGACGGCCCGGACCGCGTGCCCACGGAGCGCAAGGCCCGAGAGCTCGGGGTGTTCGACGACGTGCGCTTCCTCGGCAAGCAGGATCCGGTCGAGGAAATTTTGTCGATCGCCGACGTATTTCTCATGCCGAGTGGATCGGAAACCTTCGGCCTCGCGGCCCTCGAAGCGATGGCCTGTGAGGTGCCCGTGGTGGCGACCGACGTGGGGGGCCTGCCGGAGCTCATCGTGCACGGCGAGACCGGCTTCCTCTGTCCGCTGGACGACGTGGAAGCGTTCACCGAGTGCACCCGACGGTTGCTGACTGACGACGAATTGCACGACGAAATGGCGTCGGCCGCTCGGAGGCGAGCGGTCGAGACGTTCGACATTGACCGGGTGGTGCCCCGGTACGAGGAGTATTACGAGCGCGTCCGCGAGGCCGCCGTCCCCGCCGGCGCGTAGCCTCTACTGCTGAAGCGCCTCCTGCACAAACGGGTTCTGTGCGCGTTCCCGGCCGATGGTGGTCGTGGGGCCGTGGCCGGGATAGATCGTGAAGTCGTCGCCGAGGGGGAGGAGCTTCTCAGTGATCGAGTCCAGGAGCTGCGTCCGGGAGGTCTGTGGGAGGCCCTGCGTGCGGCCAATCGAGTTTTGGAAGAGAACGTCGCCCGTAACGGCTTGCCGGCTCGGGCGGTGGACGAAGGAGATGGAGTCGGGCGAGTGGCCGGGCGTGTGCAGAATCTCGAGGGTCACGTCCCCGAAGGAAATGGTGTCGTCCTCCGCCAGGAACGTCGTGGGGACGGACGGCGGGTCGACCTCCACTCCGAAGGCCGTGGCCTGCTCGTCGGCCCGCTCGATGAAGGGAACCGCCGCCTCGTGGGCCTGGAACCGCTGCCCAAACCGGTCCTCGAAAAACCGGCATCCGAAGATGTGGTCGACGTGGGCGTGGGTGAGGAGCAGGTGGCGGACGTGTCGCAGCTTGCGTCGATGAGCACCGCCTCGCCCTGGTCGTGGCAGAGGTAGCAGTTCGTCATGAAGGGGTTGAAGGCAAACGGCTCGACCTGCATCGGCGGACGTGAGCGGCTCGGGAAAGAGAACAGATGGACCGGTCTCATCAATCAATCTTCGCCGTTCGGGGAAGATCCGACGCAACTACGAACATGAGTTTCGAGCCTGGCGTTTGCTGAAATGTGAGGATCTGCGTCTTCTCCCCCCAAACGCCCAGACGCCCACACCCGTTGGCGTGACCATTGGCGATCCTTACACGGAGTGGTGACGATTTACGAGGCGCGCTCTCTTGGCGAACCGATACTTTCATGCTGCGTCGGCTTCACTGGATCATACTGCGACGGCTGCCCGGTCCCTTCTTCGGGTGGCTGGGCACGCTCATGTTTTTACTGCTGATGCAGTTTCTGATCCGGTGGCTGCCCGAGATTGCGGGGAAGGGGATCCCGATCCCCGTCATCATCGAGCTTATCGTTTACAACCTGGCGTACATGGTGGTGCTGGCGGTGCCCATGTCGGTGCTGCTGGCTGCCCTCATGGCCTTCGGAGGGCTCGCCGAGTCGCAATACTACACCGTCATCAAGAGCACCGGCATCTCCTTCGGCCAAATCGTGTGGCCCACTCTGGTGGTGGCCACGGGGCTCATGGGCGGGATGATTTACTTCAACAACGTGATGCTTCCGGAGGCCAATCACCGGGCCCGCCAGCTCTGGAGCGACATTCGAGGCAAGCGACCCGGCTTTGAGCTCCAGCCGGGCGTCTTCTACGACGGGGTGGAGGACTACAGCATTCTCGTCGAAGACCGACCGTCGGGGACCAACAAGCTCATCGACGTCACCATCTACGACTACACGCAGGGGCGGAACCGGCAGGCGGTCATCAAGGCCGAGCGGGGCGTGATCGAGTCGCACGCCGACGGTGCCCGGCTCACCCTTACGCTGCGGGACGGGGTGATGCATCGTTCGCTGCCTCCGAGCGGGAGCAATCCGGACAACCGGTACGAGCAGCTCACCTTCGACCGTCATCGCATCCAGTTCACCTTGTCCAACGCCGTCTTTCGGCGGTCCGAATCGGAGGAGATCTCCCGGTCCACCCGAACCATGCGCACGCCGCAGCTCCTCAACACGCTCGACTCGCTGAAGACCCAGCGCGAGTCCGAGTACCGCGCCCTGTACGAGCGAGTCCAACGAGATCTCTCCCCGGATACGTCCGCCCCGGCACCGTCGGGAATCGACTCCTCTTCTTCCTCCCCGCCGACGCGGGACTCCAACTACGTGGCCCTCACCGGACTCGACGTAAACCACCGCCGTTCGATAGTGCGGACCGCTACCCAGAGTGCCCGAGACGTACAGTCCGCCATCCAAAATACCCTGCGCGACACGAAATGGAAACGCCAGCGCATCCGCAGCTACCAGGTCGAGTTCTACAAAAAGTTTTCGATTGCGCTCGCGTGCTTCATCTTCATGTTTGTCGGGGCGCCGCTGGGCCTGGCTCTTCGCCGTGGCGGCCTCGCCACCATCGGCGCCGTCGCGCTCGGGATCTTCATGTTCTACTGGATCACGCTGGTTCAGGGCGAGAAGCTGTCGGAGCGGGGCTTCTTTCCGCCGTGGCTCGGGATGTGGATCGCCAACCTCATCATGTCCGGCGCGGGGATCTGGCTGGTGGTGTACGTCGTGCTCGACCTGGGGGCCACCCCGCCCCTCCGCCGACGCCTTTGGGACTGGCTCACCTCCGCAGAACCCGACGCCTAATGCAGCGGGGAAGAACATCGTGAGGGGTTCCGTCGGTACGTTGCGCTTCGAAGGCGCTCAGTATCGCGTAGTGCGTATTTCGTAGTGCGTATTGCGTAAGAAAAATGCGGAATATGCAATACCGACCGCTGTCGGGGCGCAATACGATACGTAACCCCCACAACGGACGTTTACTTCAGAGCATAACCCCCACACTTCCACACCTCAACATCTCCATACCTCCACACGTCCACCCCTCACGGCTCTCGTGCTCTACCTCGTCCCCACCCCCATCGGCAACCTGGACGACATCACCCTCCGGGCGCTCCGGGTGCTCCGCGAGGTGGACCTGATTGCCTGTGAGGACACTCGCACCTCCGGGCACCTCCTGGATCATCACGACATCGACACGCCCACCACGAGCTACCACGAGCACAACGAGCGCGAAAAGGCGCCCGAGCTCCTCACCCGCATGCGGGCGGGGCGCGACGTGGCCCTCATTAGCGACGCCGGCTCGCCGGGCATTTCGGATCCGGGCTTCTACCTGGCCCGGGCGTGCTGGGAGGCAGACATCGAGGTGCAGGCCCTACCCGGTCCCACGGCCCTCATCCCCGCCCTCACAGGCAGCGCTCTTCCCAGCGACCGTTTCGTGTTCGAGGGATTTCTGCCGAAAAAGAAGGGTCGGCAGACGCGCCTGACGATCCTCGCCACGGAGCCGCGAACCATCGTGATCTACGAATCGCCCCACCGCCTGCTGCGCACGCTGAACGACCTGATCGAGCACCTCGGACCCGACCGCCTCGCCGCCGTGGCCCGGGAGCTTACAAAGATGCACGAGGAAATCGAGCGGGGAACGCTCGAAGAGGTCCGGTCGTATTTCGCGGGGGAGAAGAAGGTGCGGGGCGAGTGCGTTATTGTGGTTCGAGGAGCGTCCTGACCCTCCTCCGCACCCCTTTCCGCCCCCTCCCGCAACGCCCCTGCGCCTTCGCTCACCGGATTCCGTAGTTCTGTGAAGTCGCTTTTGCCCTTTCTCCTGAGCCTCCTTCTCGCAACGGCCTTTCCGGCCCACGCGCAGGACAATTCGGCGTGTCCGGCCGGCCGGCTGCAACCGATCGACGCGGAGGCGCCAGCCGACTCCAGGAGCGCAGCGACTGACGCCGGCACGTCGTGGGCCAAGCAGTCGGCGGTGACCGACCCAACGCCCGCCGTGTCGGTCGCCCCCACCACGGATGCAGAGGCCTTTGTGCAGGACCGCATCGAGACGGACGGGCTCCACGTGGTGCACTTCTGGGCGCCCTGGTGCTCGAACTCTAAAAACGAGCTAAAGAACGGCTGGGCGGACCTCGTCGCCGACAATCCGAACGTCACGTTTACGTTTGTAACCGTGTGGAATGACAGCGAGAAGGGCACCGAGGTCCTCAGCACGTACGGCCTGCCCGATCGCGTCGCCGAGGTGACGCAGCCGGATCTCGGCCCGAGCGACGACGAGTCGAACCGTCGGCGGTCCTTCCTGAGCCTCCCCGTCACGTGGGTCCCTTCCACCTGGATCTTCCACAACAACGGGGAGCTCGCGTTTGCGATGAACTACGGCGAGATGGAAATGAACACCATCCAGTCGCTCCTCGATGCGACGAGCGCGGAGTGGTAACCGCGCCCCCTCTCACGCTCACCTTTCCAGACATCACTTTATTCCCGTTCGGATGAATCGGAAGCGGATTGATCGCATTACTGCCGGGCTCGTTTTTCTGTGGGCGCTGGGCCTCTACCTGGCCACCGTCGCCCCCACGGTCTCCTTCTGGGACCCCGGCGAACGCATTGCTAGCGCCTTCACCCTCCAGGTGATGCACCCGCCGGGAGCACCGTTCTATCTGCTCCTGGCCCGCATTTTCTCCATGCTGGCCCCGTCGCAGGAAACCGTGGCGCTGGCGGTTAACCTCCTCTCGGTGCTGGCGAGCGCCGGCACGGTGTTGCTCGCGCACCTCATCATCGTTCGCCTGGTGCGGCGATGGCAGCCGGATCTTGGCGCGCAGTCCACTGGGCAGTACGTGGCTGCCCTCACCAGCGGCGTGGTCGGCGCCGTGGCGTTCTCGGTGAGCGACTCCTTCTGGTTCAACGCGGGCATCGCCGAGGTCTACGCGCTCTCCACGTTCTTTACGGCCATGGTCGTGTGGCTTGTGCTCCGCTGGAGCGACGCGGCCCGCACCGAGGAGGCGCAGCTCGGCGGCGGCCGGCACCTCTTCCAGCTCAACGCCAACCGGTACCTCGTCCTCATTGCGTTTCTCTTCGGCATGGCCATTGGGGTACACCTCCTGAGCCTGTTGGCCTTCTTCTTCGTCGCCCTCATCGTCTTCTTCACTGAGTTCGACCGCGAGCACTGGTCCACCCAGCAGCGCTGGCTCCGGATTGTCGCTGCGGGAGCGATTGCGTCGGCCCTCTTCTTCGCCATCTATCCGGGCATCATCGTGGGACTTCCCAAGCTGTTCGAGGCTGTCGGGGCGCCCTTCCTCACGGCCCTCATTTTGGGCCTCGCCCTCGGATACGGGGTGTACAAGACGCACCAGCGGCGCATGCCCATGGCGAACCTCGCCTTCATGTGCGTCACCGTCATCTTCATCGGGTACGCCTCGTACGCGCTCGTCTTCGTCCGCAGCGCGACCGACCCGCCGATCGACATGAACGACCCGGACACGATCGAGGAATTTATCTCCTACCTCGAGCGCGAGCAGTATGGGTCTACCCCGCTGCTGCAGGGCGTAAGCTACAGCGACGAAACGGAACAGGTGAACCGCCGCGACGGCGAGACGACGCTGTTTCCCCGCCGCCACTCCATCGATCCTCAGCACTGGCAGGTCTACAAGCGCTACGACTCCGACCTGGAGTTCTTCTTCGAATACCAGGTGGGATACATGTACCTTCGGTACTTCCTCTGGAATTTCTCGGGCCGGGCGAGCGACGTGCAGGGGGCGCCGTGGATGACGGGCATTCCGGGGCTCGATCAGCACGTCAAACCGGCCAGCACCCTGCGGACGCCCAGCGAGAAGGAGTCGCGCAACGTCTACTTTGCGCTTCCGCTCCTGTTGGGACTGTTCGGGGCCTTTTACCACTTTAGCCGCGACTGGCGACGGGCCTTCAGCCTGTTCGTGCTGTTCTTTGTCACGGGCATCGGGATCATCATCTACCTGAACCAGACGCCGATGCAGCCGCGCGAGCGGCACTACTCCTACGTCGGGAGTTTCTTCGCCTTCAGCCTGTGGATCGGAATCGGGGCCGGCGGCATTGTGCAAATGGTGTACGAGTCCATTCAGGAGACCTTGTCGAACACGGCTCAGATGGCCTCCCTGCTCGGCACGGGGCTTCTCGTCTTCCTGGCCGTGCCGGGGTGGATGGCGCTGGAGAACTACGGCGACCACGACCGCTCCGAGAATTACGTGCCGCGCGACTACGCATACAACATGCTGAGCAGTGTTGCGGAGGACGGCATTCTGTTCACCAACGGCGACAATGACACCTATCCGCTGTGGTACCTCCAGACCGTGGAAGGAGTGCGGCAGGACGTGCGCGTGGTGAACCTGTCGCTGCTCAACACGAAGTGGTACGTGCGCCATCTCAAAAACGAGGCCGCGTACGAGTCGGAGCCCCTCCCCATTTCAATGTCGGCGGAGCAGATCGACAAGCTCAGCTACCGGCGGTGGAAGCCGAAGAAAATGAAGCTGCCCGTAAATCCCGACAAGCTCCGTCCGCAAATCGACGCTTACCTCTCCGACTCGGCCGACACCACGGCCCTCGAAGACCCGATGACGTGGACGCTGAAGGGACGCCCCTTCCGGAACGACACGCGCATCCTGCAGACCGCCGACATCGTTGCCTACAACATGCTGCGCACCATTGCCGGAAACGGGTGGGATCGGCCCCTCTACTTCGCCGTCACGGTGGCGCGCTCCGGCCAGCTGAACCTCAAAAACTACTTCCAGCTGGAGGGCCAGACCTATCGCGTCCTTCCCATCAAGCACAAGAACTCGCTCGGGCGCGTCATTCCGGGCCTGACCGCCGATCGCATGTCGCAGTTCCGGTTCACGAATCTCCGCGACTCGACCGTCTACTACAACCAGAATGCGCGACGCATGGTCGACGGGTACCGGCTTCACTTCTCCCACGCGGCCGAGCAGCTGGAACGCAGAAACAAGGTGCAAACCTCCGAACAGCTCCTGAACAACTTCACGGCGTCGGTTCCCTTCTCCACCATTCCGGCCGACATGCAAACGCTCTTCTTTACCGCCCAGGCCTACCGGGCCCTCGGCAACACCGAGAAAGTTGCGGCGCTCATGGAGAAGGCCGAGCCGATCGTCCTGACGCAGCTTCGAACAGCCAACTCGCGGCGGCAGTTTAGCATCGCGCTCCGGTACGCAGGCCGGCTCCGCTCGTCTTATCTCAAAATGAGTCAAAAGGCAACGACGGAGAACTTTGACCAGAAGATCGACAAGGTTTTGGCCAACGCGCCGTACCGAGTTCCCGGGCGCATCCGTCGGGCCTACGGTCTGACCGGCGATACGACAGGTGAGGCCTTTCAGCCCTCCGGTCCGATGACTCAGCCGAGCCCGGGGAACGCGCCTCAGCAGTCACCTCAGCCCTCGTCGCCCTCCAACCAGTGATTCCGTTTTACACTTGACAGAATGATCAACCTCGACTATATTCGGCAGACAGATATCATCCCCCGTTAGATTCGACCGATCTCGTGGTGTAGCATGTGGGTGATATCGTGCACGTGATTCTTTGGGTCTTCCCGGGATGTATTTATATTTCACGTACCATCGTGCTGAACTGTTTGAGTCATGTCTCTTCTCTTTCCGGTCCGGATGGACCCAGCGCAGTCGAGCGGTCCAGTCCCCCAGAAAATGTAAGCCAACGCTATGAGGACGAGTACTGTCAAGTGGTTTGACGCCGAGAAAGGCTACGGATTCATCCATCACCCCGACGACGGCGAGGACGTGTTCGTTCACTACTCGAATATTGAGTCGGACGACGACTTCAAGACCCTCCAGAGCGACCAGCAAGTCCAGTTTGAAATGAACGACGGACCGAAAGGGCCGCACGCCCTGGACGTCGTGGCCCTGGACGACGAGGAGAGCGATGCTCGGGGCGAGGAGGCGGCCGGGGACTTCGATCTCTCGGAGATCGATCCCACGGCCCAGGTCGATCCGTCCCCGTCCGGTGGATCCTCTCGGGACCCTTCGCTGTAGCCGAAGCGGTCCCCTTTGTCATAGTCTCTACGCCGTTGTGTCCGAGGTGTACCCGGAATCGCTCTCCATCGAGCAGGCCCACCCGTCTCGCCGTCTCGACGACGCGGCGCTCCGTCAACTGATCCGCCACGTGCTTGCGGTGGAAGGGGCGACGCTCGTTCACCTCAGCATAGTCCTCACCGGGCACGAGACGGTCCGGCGCCTGAACCGGGAGCATCTCGATCACGACTACAACACGGACGTTCTCTCCTTCTCGCTTCGAGCCAATCCGACCCCCGATGCGGACCCGGCAGGAGTGGAGGGAGAAGTGTACGTGGACCTGGACACGGCCGCCGAGCGCCACGAGGAGTTCAATACGTCGTTTGAGCGCGAGGCCTACCGGTACGTCATTCACGGCGTCCTGCACCTTCTCGGGTACGACGACGCGACCGAGTCGGGACAGGAGACAATGCGCCGAAAAGAGAACCGATTCCTCGACGCAGTCGAAACATCTCCTCACGAAACGGAATGAGAGAGGGTCCGCGAACGCTGTGAGACGACGCGGGGAATCGCCCTCTTTTGCACACAACTCGGAGGTACGTCTTATGGCTTTTCAGACCCAGGTTACGGCACGCCACGTCGACGTGAGCGACCGCGTCCGCGAGTACGCGCAAACCCGAACGGCCAAGCTGGAGCAGTTCTACGACGGGATTACCAGCGCGCACGTCATTCTCAGTGAAGACAACTCTCCCGCCGAACACAAAACCGCCACCGTCACCATCGACGTCTACCAGAAACGCCTCTCGGCCGATGACGCGGCGAGCGACCACGAGGAGGCGATTAATCTCTGTGTCGACCACCTCCGCCGCCAGCTCGAAAAATACAAGTCGAAGCTGCGCAGCAAGGACAAGGATGCGCACCGGTAGAGCTCGGGGAGGGTTCCAAAAACCCAGGTTGTGCCCTGTCGAAGACGGGGGACGTGGCGAACGGGCGACGCGGCGAAAAAACGCTTTCCCCGCGTCTCGCCCTTCCGCACATCCATCCCCCCATCCCTCCACACGTACAGACGACTACGCCATTTCGTGCAAGGGCTCCACGACCTTTTTGACCGTGTCCGCGCTCGACATGATGTAGAAGTGGACGCAGGGAACGCCCGCTTCCATTAGCTCTCGGGTCTGGCGGATGGCCCAGTCCACGCCGATGTTCTCCACGTCATCCGGGTCGGCCGCGTCCGCCTCGGCGGCGAGCTCCTCGGGGATTTCCGTGTGGAAGTATTTTGGCAGAAGGCGGAGGTGCCGCTTCCGCTTCAGGATCTTGATGCCCGGCACGATGGGCACCTCAATGCCCACCTCCCGGCATTTGTCGACGAAGTGGAAGAAGTACTCGTTGTCGAAGAACATCTGCGTCACAATGTAGTCGGCCCCGGCGTCCACCTTCTCTTTCAGCCGCATGATGTCCCAGGCCAGATTGGGCGCCCCGATGTGCGTTTCCGGATAGCCGCCCACCCCCACGCAGAAGTCCGTGGGCTCGGCGTTCATCATGTCCTCCAGATATCTTCCTTGGTTCATGTCCTGGATCTGCCGCACGAGATCGACGGCGTACTCGTTGCGGGAGCGATTTCCAGAGATGGACTTCTCGTAGCCCTTGTCGTCCCCCCGGATGGCGAGTACGTTGTCGATCCCCAGGTAACTCAACTCAATGAGGGCGTCCTCCGTCTCCTCGCGCGTAAACCCCTTGCACAGGAGGTGCGGAACCGTGTCGATGCCGAAGCGCGCCTCGATGGCGGCGCAGAGCCCAATCGTCCCGGGCCGCTTCCGCTTCACGCATCGCTGCCAGGTGCCGTCGTCCTGCTGCTTGTACTCCACCTCCGCCGAGTGACTGGTCACGTCGATGAAGGGCGGATCGAAGGGCATGAGTTCCTCGACCACCCGGAGGATCTGCTCCGCAGAGCCGCCTCGTTTGGGCGGAATGATCTCGTAGGAGATGAGCGGCTCCGATGCCCGATCAAAATGCTCGGTAGCCTTCATGCGGGGCGTGACATTTGTTCGCAGATTTGCTTGATTGTGGCCGGATAGTCAAAACACCACCCTTCATACTTTCCAAAATCACGGGTGTTCGATGCTTGGACTTGTCTTTGCCACCCCGGAGGAAGCAGCCCCGTTCGTCGAACGACACGCCGGCGGGCGGCTCGACGACGTGGAGGAGGGCCGGCCCCTGGAGATCAACGAGGTTCTCGTCACCGTCACCGGACCCGGAAAAATCAAGGCCGCGCTCGCGACGGAGCGGCTCCTTCAGCAGTACGACGTGGACGTTCTCGTCCACGCGGGCGGTGCCACTTCCCTTACGGACGACCTTAAGGTCGGCACACTTGTGGGGGCGACCTTCGTCCTGGAAGGCGACCGAGTGGTGCTCGACGCGCCCTCCTACCCCCGCATGCCCCTCGACCGTCCCGCCGATCTGTCGACCGAGGGCACCCTCGTCTCGCAGGACCACACGGACGACGAGGAGTCGGAGGAGCAAAGCTACTGGGAGCGAATCGCGGACATGCGGGACAGTACCGGCTACGCCGTCGCCTACGTGGCAGCCCAGCACGGCACCCCCTGCCACATCGTGAAGGGCATTACCGACCGCACCGGGACCGACGCGGATCCGGATGCGCGACGGGACGCCCACGAGGCCGTCGCCACGTTCCTCCACGAACGCGTGGGGGCAATCCTGAGCAATCCCGACGGCTGAGACGCGGTCCAACGAATCAGTTGCGGCGGGCCCACAGGTCTTCGTGCCACGACTCCGGGATGCCGTCCGAGCGGCCCCACGCGTACTCCCACCGATCACTCTGAATCCGTTCCGCTCGCCGCCGGTCGGCACGAATCTCGCGGACCCCGACCGATATGCGTTCGCCCCGCGCCGTAGCCTTCTTCCGCTGCACGACCGGAGAATCGGCAAACGGACGAGACTGCTCGGGCTTGTAAAGCCGATATACCATGGTGCCGGCCCAGCCGATCAGCACGAAAACCGTCAGACCGACGAGACCGGCGAAGAAAAGAAACATCGCACGCTGCAGAAGCGGCCACGATTCCTCGGAGATGTCCCCGCCTCAAGCCAAGGGGGTGAAGCCTCTTGGTTCCTCACCTCTTCTTACATAAAACATTCACGAAGGTTCTGCGGCACCTCGGAGGCTTGTTGCCTCGTTACGCCACGTTCACCCTCCTCCCGATTCTCCCTCTGCCGGCAGGCTCGCCCCGCGGTTCTGATCGGGATAGTCCCCGGGCGCGATTCTCAAAGACTCCGCCGGAATGGAGTCCTGCGCGGCACGCTCCTGCTGAGCCTGCATCTCCTGAATCGTCTGCGAACTTACGTTCCCGAGATCTCCAATAAAGGCCATGTCCTGCAGGGTGATGCCGAGAAAGACGACGACGAAGATGAGCCCGA
>PXSZ01000001.1 GCA_003023105.1 Bacteroidetes bacterium QH_10_64_37 | reverse complement strand
GCGAGCGGGCATCGCGTCGAGGCGGTGCTGAGTCGGACGACGGCGTCCGCGCAGGCGCTCGCCGATCGGGTGGGCGCCCCGGTCGCGGGTTCGTCGGGGGACGCGCTGCCCGCGACGGTGCGGCTCGTGCTGGTGTGCGTGCCGGACGATGCGATCGCGTCAGTGGCGGCGGCGCTGGCGACGGTTGACCATCCGTGGGACAACACCATCGTGGCCCACACGTCCGGGGCAAAGACGGCTGCGGCCCTCGCCCCGCTCGGCGAGCAGGGCGCCGCCACGATGAGCTTCCACCCGCTGCAGACGTTTGCGAAGGACGCGTCGCCCGGGGCCTTTGAGGACATCGTCGTGGGGCTGGAGGGCGACGATCGGGCCGTGGCGGCGGGGGAGGCGCTGGCCCGGGCGCTCGGGGCCCGGCCCCTTCGGCTGACGCCCGAGGACAAGGCGCGCTACCACTGCGCTGCCGCCCTCGCCTCCAACGGACTGGTGGCCCTCCTGGCCGTGGTGGAGGAGGTCTTTTCTGCGTCGGACCGTGACCCCGAGACGCCGGGATCGGCCCTCGACCTCGTCGGTCCCCTTGTCAACCAAACGTTAAAAAACCTCCAACAGGGAGTGCCGGAAGGGGCGCTCACCGGGCCTGTGGCGCGCGGTGACGAGGAAACGGTGCAGGCTCATCTCGACGCCCTCGCGGCCGAAACGCCCCACCTCGTGCCCCTCTACGCGGCGCTCTCCACAGAAATGGTGCGCGTGGCCGTGCGGGGAGGACACCTGACCGCGGAGCAGGCCGAGGGGCTCCTCCGGAGGGTTGAAGAGGCCGCAAGTGAGTAAACGGATGAGGAAAGATTCTCCATACCTTTGCATTGATTATCTCGAAGACTGACCTTTTCTTTACGTCGCGGAAACGCGCAGAGGAACCCGTACCGGACCTCCGACTATGTGTGGATCGGCTTTTTTGGGTGGCCCACCAGCGTCCTACGACGGCCGAAAGTGCTTCGGGGACGCCCCCACCGCTCTACGTTCACAATGCACCGTCCTGCATGAGTGACGACGCGCGCGACCTTCGATCAGAGCAATCTTCTGTCGACGAGCTCGAACGCGAGGCTGATCCGGAGCGTCTCGAAGAACGATCCCTCCTGCTGGTCGACGAGGAGAACGAAGCCTCTGAGGTGCCGACCCCGGACGTGGACGCCCTCCGCGCCCTCGTCGAGAAGGTGAACTGCCAGGGGGCGCCGTACCAGTCGATGGCCGTGGCCGCCGTGCAGATTTTGGAGCGGGCGCTTCGGTCCGAGCGGCAGGCGGCAGAAGCAGCCCTCTCACTCGGCCAGCAGGAGAAAATGGAGTCGATGGTTGAGACCGCGCATCAGGCCGTATCCATCCTGCGCGACACGCTCAACCCGCAGGGCCACAAGGTCATGACTCTGTGTGCGCAGGAGTCTCTGCCCAACCCCGAGTGGGGGTCTCAGCCCTCGGGGCAGCCGTGGTGGTTCGTTCTGACCGATGCTCTTGAGGTGCTGGAGGAAGGAACGGAGCAGATGACAACGCTCACGATGGGGCAGGCGTCGGACAGTCCGGCCCGAGAGCTGAGCGAACTCATCGCAAAACTCCTGCGGAGCCATCACGACGTACTCCTGCTCGAAGCGGAAGAGTGGATCTCGTAGCGTGTCCCGCCCCCCATCGTCCCGACTCCGCTCCCCGAAAACCTTGGGCCGCCGACGCGTACGATCGGTGTGTCGCCTCTCTTGTCTTTCGTCCTCCTCGGCGCCCGACCCGTGGCGCAGTGGGGGATCCTCTCTTTGGTGCTTTCCTGAATTGACGTCGCCTTTCCCGAATGCCCTCTTCATCTTCTGAGCTCAGCGAGCAGGAACAGCGCCGGCGCGACGAACGCAAGGCCCTCGACGACCGCGGCATCGATCCCTACCCCTACGCCTGGGACGTCGACGCCCATGCGGAGGAGATTCTCGACACGTTCGACGACGACCGGCACCAGCCGGAGGACGGAGAGGAGGGGGCCTACAAGGTCTCAATTGCCGGTCGCATCACGGACCTTCGCGTGATGGGCGGCTCCACCTTTTTCGACCTCCGGGACGAGACGGGTCGGATTCAGGTCTACGTCCGCGCGCAGGACCTCCCCGATGACTACTACGACGAGGTCTTCACGGAGCTGCTCGACATCGGCGACATCGTCGGCGTCGAGGGGTTCGTTTTTCGCACGGGCATGGGCGAGGTCACCGTCCGAGCGGCCGAGGATTTCCAGCTCCTGGCCAAGTCGCTGCGTCCGATGCCGGTGGTGAAGGAGACGGAGGAGAAAACCTTCTACGAGGTGACGGACAAGGAATTCCGGTACCGCCAGCGCTACGTCGATCTTGCGGTAAACCCGGACGTGCGGGAGATCTTCCGGCGGCGGTCCGAACTCATCTCCACGATGCGGGACGTTCTCGACGAGCGGGGCTATCTGGAGGTGGAGACGCCCGTGCTGCAGCCCGTCTACGGCGGCGCGTCGGCCCGGCCGTTCAAGACGCACCACAATGCGCTCGATATGCCGCTCTACCTCCGCATCGCGGACGAGCTGTACCTGAAGCGGCTCCTCGTGGGCGGCCTGGAGGGGGTCTACGAGATCGGGAAGGACTTCCGGAACGAAGGCCTCAGCCGCTTCCACAACCCGGAGTTCACCATGATGGAGTGCTACGTGGCCTACAAGGACTACCGGTGGATGATGGATCTCACGGAGTCTCTTCTGCGCACCGTCACCACTGCCCTCCACGACGCGCCGACGGTGGAGTTTGAGGGGTACGAAATCGACCTGAGCGGCGACTGGCCGCGCGTCCCGTTCTTCGAGGCCATCGAGGAGGCGACCGGTGTCGACCTGTATCAGGCCGATGCCGAGCAGGTCTACGAGGTGGCGGCGAACGAACTGGACCTCGACGAGGTGGTGCCCGACATGGACCTCGGCAAGCTGCTCGACGAGGTCTTCAGCGAGACGGTGGAGCCGACCCTCATCCAGCCCACGTTCGTCACCGACTATCCGATTGAGCTCAGCCCCCTCGCCAAGACGCACCGCGAAAAGGAGGGGCTTGTGGAGCGCTTTGAGCTCGTAGTGGCCGGCCGCGAGATTGCCAACGCTTTCAGCGAGCTCAACGACCCGCAGGACCAGCGCGAGCGGTTCGAGGCGCAGGCGCGTCAGCGGGCGGAGGAGGAAGATGTGGATCCGGATGATCTCATCGACGAGGACTATCTCCGCGCCCTGGAGTACGGCATGCCCCCCGCCGCGGGGCTCGGCATCGGCATCGACCGCCTTACCATGCTTCTGACCGGGCAGGAGTCGATCCGCGACGTCATCCTCTTTCCCCTGCTTCGCCCCGAACGCCAGTGAGGAAGTACTCCTGGGATGCGCTCCGATCCCGACAAGCCTGCGCGTGCGCAAAACACAAAACGGGCGGATCCCCAATCTGGAGATCCGCCCGTAGGGCCGTGCGAAAAGTGAAGAACTGCAGTTACATGCCGCCGCCCATGCCGTCTTCCTGCTGCGGAATCGTGTCGGCGCGGCGATACTGGCGGGTGCCGCCCTTCTTCGAGGTCACGCCCTCGACCTGGCCTTGGCCACTGGTCATGATGCGGTCGCCGGGCACATCGTTTTCCTGATAGAAGCTCGCCAGGGCCTCGGCACGATCTTCTGACAGGGACTCCGGATTTCGCTCGCCCGGCGCGGCGAAGCCTTCGATCTGAGCAGTCACGTTCGGGCACTTGGAGAGAACTTTGATGTTTTCCTGCAGACTGCTCTCGGCCTCGGAGGTCAGCGTGCTGGAGTTGCGCTCGAAGAAGGCCGAGTTCATCTCACTAACCGTAGTGCATACCTGCGGGAGCACCTGGTTTACGCGGACCGTCACGGTGCGGGAATCTTCTCCCACATTGTTGGAGGCTTCCAGGCGAGCGGTGTACTGCCCCGGTTCCTCATAGACGTGAGTCGGGGATTGACTCGACGAGGTCGCTCCGTTCCCGAAGGTCCACCGCCGCTCAATGGGAGAGTCTCCTTGAACGTTGCTGCTGAAGCGGACCGTCTCGCCCTCGTCAACGGGATTTGGACTTGCGTTGATCGAGGTGATCGACGCGGGCTGCGGGGGCGGAACCACCATCACCGAGATGGTGTCGGTGTCGGAACCGCCCTCATTACTGGCCTCGAACCGGACCGAGTATTGTCCCGTCGAGCTGTAAGTGTGATCGGCGAGAAGGCCGGAGGCGGTTGAGCCGTCGCCGAAGTTCCACGTATACGTCAACGGCGTGCCGGCCTCCTCTTGGTTGATCGTGGCCTCGAACGTGCCGGACTCGTCCGTCTCAAGGGTGTCGGGTCCGTTCACCGACTGAACGACGGGAGCGGTCGTTCCGCAACCGGAGAGAAAAAGTCCTCCGATGAGGAAGAGAACGGGAAGCCAAAATGAGGAAGAGGAAAGGGAGTGTGCGTACACAGAGGGCTCTGTTTTCGTCATAGGTCGGGTTGGGTTTTGGAGAGCAAAGACCAAGGGAGAAGAAAAGCCGAGACGTCTCCATGGGGTACTCCCCGAATGGAGGGTTTAGATTTCACTGTCGAGGCTAGAGGATATAGGTTGTGATTCAAACACGCAATTTCTTGGCCAGGAATAAATCCGATTTCATCCACATGCGATGAACGCTCACGGTGAATTGAAACATTTTCCCACAAGGCATTGGGTATTCGGATCACAGCCTATACTACCCCAAGTTGCGCCTTAACTGGACGGCGGTCATTCTGAACTTGATGCAAAAGCCCGAAGGATCCTCCTTTGGGGAGTCTGTACGGACCGA
Source organism: Bacteroidetes bacterium QH_10_64_37 (assembly GCA_003023105.1). Next base: position 14,677 of record PXSZ01000001.1, on the reverse strand, counting down.
TCTGCCTGTTCAAGAGAGATTCATTCCGAAAGCACTCGGTCGCTTCGCTCCAAGTACAGCGTCAGGAGCCTGCACACGACCGCTGTCGGTGTGCGGAATGACACGCAACTTGAGTCATACTACGGCGAGGGAAACAGGAATTCAACCTACGCCAGACTACGCCAGAGAGGACAAGTACCCCGGACTGGGAGAGAACAGGAGCCCAGCCACAGCCTGCGGCTGCACGCGACGCAGTTCGACTGCATGCAACGCAGTTACAGAACCGAGGAGACCCCCGAGAAAGAAGGGCAGGCGCTATTCGAGAGCGTCCACGTGCTTCTCCAGATTGCTCTTTCTATTGGCGGCCTTGTTTTTGTGAATGATGCCCTTGGCGGCGAGGCGGTCCAGATCTCCCTTCACGTCGTTGAGCAATTCCTGCGCCTCTTCTTTGTCGTCCAGAGAGCGGAGTTTATCGATCTTGGTCCGGACGCGGCTCTTCTGCGACTTGTTGCGCTTGCGGCGCTTCTCGTCTTGCCGCATCCGTTTCTTGGCAGACTCGTGCTGAGGCATGGGACGTGTAGCGTGTGGGTGACAAGGGTATCGGTTGGGGATAGGGTTGTGGCCTGGCTTCAATCCCCAGCAGAAAAAGATTGCCTGTAGACGATGGAGTTCCCAGTCCATTTGGAAGATTATACGAGTCTTGGGCGCGACCGAGCGACGGGCGCAGAAACCGGGAATCCACCCGTCCGTTTTCTTTCCGCTTGAGGCGAGGGCAGGTCCTTTCCCAGTCGTGCGTTCCGGGAGGCAATCCGGGGACGCAGGGACCGGCAACGAGCTTTCTTCCGTGCACCTGTCGTGAGGTCGTTTTCATGTGGTCGTTCTTTGCTGACCTCGTCCGAAATGTGGGCACCGAGCATACCATCGTGGTCATGGACGCGGAGGGAGTGGGGAAAACGCGGCGGTATCACATTGATCCGTGGCGCATGGTGGTCGCGTGGGGCGGGAGTCTGCTGGCGGTGGGAGTCGTCGTGGGCATTCTGTTTGTATTGACGCCCCTCCGAACACAGATTCCGGGGTATGGGACGGAGAAGATCGAGACGAGTGCTCGGCACAACACCATGCGGCTCCGGTCCCTTCAAGACTCTCTTGCTAGCCAGCGCCGGTACGTCAAGCGTCTTCGGCGGCTCATCACCGGTCGGGTCGATTCGGTGGTGCGCCCGGAGCGATCTCCTCTGGACCGGTCCTCGTCGACCGGCGAACAGGCTCCCCAAGGTCGGGGGGCGGACGATGAGGCCAGTTCCGAGCAAAGCGTCCACGAGCAGCCGGCCATTGCCCCCTCGGTCGTCGGGGCCTCTGGCCAGGCCTCGGCAATCGCACGGAACGCAGGATCGGGGCTCTCCTTTCCTCTCCCAGCCCCGGTGACGAATGGTTTCCCGACTCGGGACTTCAACGCCCGCACCGGCCATTACGGCATCGACGTAGCGGTCTCGGAGGGGGCGTCCATTCGGGCCGTGGGAGACGGGTATGTGGTGTGGGCCGACTGGACGCAAGACGGAGGGTACACCATTGCGGTTCAGCACGCCGGTGGATACCTTTCGGTCTACAAGCACAATGGACGACTGCTCAAGCGCCTGGGCGACCGGGTGCGGGCGGAAGAGCCGATTGCCGTCAGTGGAAATACCGGAGCCATCACGACCGGTCCTCACCTGCACTTTGAGCTCTGGCGAAACGGCCTCGCGCAAGGGCCTCAGTCGCACGTCGCGGGATGGTAGAGGAGAGCGGGATGGTAGAAGAGAAAGGCCGCTGTTTACATGTTTTCGGCCTGCACACGACTTCCGGCGGCCGGGGGCTGCTGTTTACCATCGGTCGGCGTCCTCGACAGGTGGCGGGCGGGGCCGACCGCTGCGGACTCATCGGCTGTTTACAACCTGTTTTGATTCTGAATCGGTCAGCAAGAGCATGTGCGCGAATCCTTTCGGTGCGAGCACTGATGAGCCGAAAATCGGCCCATGATCGAGGCCTGTATCCCGAAAGCGTTCGGGACGGCCGAGATCAGGGTCGATTTGCAGGCCATCAACTGCCGCTCGGAGCACCGAGGCATGAATTAAAACGGGTTCTTACTCTCGGCATCGAACCCATTTCTCAGGCAGAACCGAGGACGTATGCACCCGGAGCAATCGTCTGGCATGCCTTTTGCGGATTCTGCACTCGCGCGGCCTTCTGTTACTTTTAACCCAAGTTGCGGGAGATAGCCGCGTTGCCGGAATGCACGTTCCGACTCATCAGGCCGACCCGGGGCAGTCCGAACGCGTTCGGATCGCCGTCTCGCCGAAAGGGTACATTGGTCACAACTTGAGCTCTCTTTATGGGCCTCTTCAGCACTACTCAAAGCAATACTCAATTGGACGATACGTCATCCTCCATGGCAAACCAAACAAGCACAGTGCAGGATCAAGTTAATCTCGTTGGCGAAGGCACCGTCTTTGAAGGAACAGTGCGGGCAGAGAATGATGTCCGTGCCAGTGGGCAAATCATCGGCACAGTCGAGGTTGAAGGCAAGACCATGATCGCCGAGGAGGGAGTGGTAGAGGGCGAAATTATCACAACCAACGCCGAGATTGCCGGTCAGGTTCAGGGCGAGATTCACGTCGAGGAGCGCCTCGTGCTTAAGAGCACCGCGCAGGTCGACGGGAAGATCGAAACGGATCGGCTGGTCGTCGAGGAAGGCGCCCAGTTTACCGGGGAATGCGAAATGGGCACGCCGATTGCCGAAAGTCCTGGGTCCTCAAGTCCCGAGGTCTCCAGAGAGGAGGGGTGGCAGAATGGTTCAGCGCACCCGGACGAGAACGAAACGACCAACGGGGAATCGACCGAGGAGTTTACAGAGGTGTAGGCCGCTGTTCCGAGCGACGCCACTCGAAGCCGGGGCGGAACGGTCCGAAGTGATACGGCGCAGCCACGGTGAGGCTCGACTATGGATGAGGCAAGGGACGACGATCGCACCCGGTCTTCCGAGGGACCGTCTTCCGAGGACGAGTCGTCGTGGGGACGGGTCCTGCGGGATGTCGCTCCGTACCTCGATCTGGGTTGGCGTCTGGCCGGCACAACGGCGGGTCCCCCGGTCCTTGGGCTCGTGATCGACCTGTGGCTGCAGACGACGCCCTGGATGCTCCTCGTGGGCTGCGCGTTTGGTCTTTCGGGCGCAGTCCTCCTGCTCAAACGTCTCCAGGGCGACCTCAATTCTTGAACGCCGTCTCGAAACAAGTCTTGTCGGGGAGGCGGCCGCAGGGCCTTGCCTGCGAAATACTTTCATTTGTGATTCACCGGTTCTCATAAGTCCTCCATTGCCGGGATGCATAGCTTCAGGAACGGTCCTGCGACACGAACGTCTCGGTGTCCCTGTGGCAACGATTGACAGGCCCCAGCAACCGGAGACCTGCGAGGACATGGATGCCTCTTGGTGGCTCGGCATCGGGATGGGAATCGCGGTGATTGGGCTCCACGCAGTGGTGCGGATGGGGGCGCATTACTGGTCTCTTCGGGCCGATGATCAACGCACGTTCCTGCTTCTGGAACTGGGGAGCCTCGGGGGACGGATGCTGCTCGTGTTCGGGGCTGTGGCCCTGGTGCTTCTCTTCGTTCCGGTCCACGCCGCCGCGTTCGTGGGCACGGTGATCGTCCTGCTCATTGTGAGCACGATCCTGGAGACGGGCTTCGCTGCTCGTCGGGGGGACCGGGAGACGCTGGAGGCCTGATCCGACCCGTTTACGTTTGCTGTTCAACGCTGTCGTACGAGAAATACATGATGGCTCGCGCCCGCTCCTTTGGACTCGTCGCTCTCCTCATACTGGGAGTGGGCTCGGCGCTGACAGCGACGCCTGCGACGGCGGCCGAGGACGGCGACGTGACGCTTCAGGGGATCGTCAACAACGTAATTCTGGGTCACGCCACCGACGGCTACTACCTCAATTTCAAGCCGTTTGCCAACGTCGAGCTCCCGCGCATCATGCTCGTCCGCACAGCGGACGGGAATCTCACCCTGGAGGCGTACGGAAGCACGGCGTCCATGCTTAGGAACGGGCCCTACGGCATCGCCGCTCACGACGACAGCGCGTCGGGCGGGCACGGGGACCTCATGACGCAGGGGGCGGCGCTCGATGAAGCCATCGCCGCCGACGAGCACCTGCACAGCTCGGTGCTGCGGACGCAGGGGCACGTCGTGGCGGACTTCTCCATCTCCCGCCACCTCGTCTTCGGCCTTCTGGCAATGGCGATTGTGCTCGTCGTCTTTATCACCCTGGCCCAGCGCTACAAGCGAGGGGTGGGGCGCACGGAAGCCCCAAAGGGCATTTTCCAAAATATGATGGAGGTCCTGGTCATTTTCATCCGCGACGAGATCGCCAAGCCCAACATTCAGGGGGAGAAGTGGCGGAAATTCTTGCCGTATCTCTTGACCGCCTTCTTTTTCATCCTCGTTGCCAACATCCTCGGCCTCGTTCCCTACGCTGGAGCGGCCACCTCCAACATTGCTGTGACGGCGGTATTGGCCGTCATGACGTTCGTCATCGTTCTGCTCTACAGCTCGAAAGACTACTACAAGGAACTCTTTACCGGTCCCCCGGACGCCCCGCTGCTGGTGCGCATCATTTTCGTTCCCATCGAGATCGTGGGGCTCGTGATGCGGCACCTGGCGCTGGCCATTCGTCTCTTTGCCAACATGATGGGCGGAGCGCTCATCATCTTCAGCCTCATTGGGCTTATCTTCATCATGAACATCCTCTTCGGGGAAGTGGCAGCCGTGGGGACCGTCGTCATTAGCATACTATTCACCGTCTTTATCTTGCTGCTCAAGCTGCTGGTTGCCTTCATTCAGGCGTACGTTTTCACCATCCTCTCGGCGCTCTTCATTGGCATGGCCGTGGAGGAGCACGACCACGGCGGGCACGAGAAGGACGAAGACACGCGCCCGACGGGGCGACTGGAAGAGCGCCTCGACGCCGTGGAGGAGGCGGTGGAACCGTCCTCTGCGTAACCCACCCCGGGCGCTTTGCCCGTTGAAGAGTTTTCAGTTGTATCACCTATCACCGCAATCTTACTTCATTGACACCCGAACACTATGGAAGCCGCTGCTCTCGCTTATCTCGCTGCAGGAATCGGTGCCGGCCTCGCCGCCATTGGCGCCGGCGTCGGAATTGGTTGGCTGGCCAGCTCGTCGATGGACGGGGCCGCCCGCCAGCCGGAAGCCACCGACGAGATCCGAAACCTGATGATTATTTCCGCCGCTCTGATTGAGGGTGTGGCGCTGTTTGCACTCATCATCTGCCTGCTCCTTGCCGTTACCATCTTCCTGTAAGCGGCACGGCCTGTGTGCTGGCTTCGCCCGGTCTCGGTGCCCGCTAACCTTTCGCGCTAACCCTTGCTTCTACCCATGACTGCTCTGCTTTCCCAGAGCCTCGTTACGCCCTCCCTCGGGCTCATCGTCTGGAAGACCCTCGCGTTCCTCCTCTTTCTGGGAGTGCTCTACTGGCTTGGCTGGGAGCCGATGACAAATGCCCTCCAGGATCGGGAGGAAGAGATCGAAAGCTCCATCGCGCGGGCTGAAGAGGCGCTCGCCGAGGCGAAAAGGATCCAGAAAAAGAACAAAGAGGATCGGCGCAAGGCCGAACAGGAGGCGCAGGAAATTCTCCGCGAGGCTCGCGAGTCGGCCGAGGAGCTGCGCGAGGAGGAAGAGGCCAAGACGCAGCGGAAGATTCAGCAGATGAAGGAGCAGGCCCAGGCCGAAATCGAGCGCGAGAAACAGGCCGCGCTGCAGGAGCTCCGCGACGAGGTGGCCGACCTCGCCGTTCAGGGGGCCCGCAAAATCGTCGAAAAGGACCTGGATCGGGATCGCCACCGCAAACTCGTGCACGACGCCATCGAGGACTTCCCGACGAACTGATGCGTTGAACCTTCCACGTTAAACGTTTAACGTCCAACTTTCTTCCCCCAGTACTTGTATGAGCCAGCGCACGGTCACTCGGCGGTACGCCACCGCGCTCTACGAAGAAGCCGATGCGGCCGGGGGGCTTGCGGCCGTCGACGACGACGTTCTCATGCTCCGGAACAACATCGAGTCGAACCGCGAGCTGTCGCGCTTCTTCGAGAGCCCTGTGATTCCCCAGGAGAAGAAGGAGTCGATCCTTCAGGAGCTCTTGGAGGAACGGGTGGAGACGCTCACGCTGCAATTTCTGCGGCTCCTGGTGCAGAAAGATCGGGAGACCCTGACAAAGGCCATCCTCGATCAGTACCAGTCCCTTCGTGACGAACAGCGCGGCATCGTGGACGCGGAGGTGACGGTGGCCCAGCCGCTGAACGATGAGGACCGCACCGCCCTGGTGGAGGCCCTCGAAGAGAAAACGGGGAAGGACGTCCGCCTGCACCTGGAGGAGAATCCAGACCTGATCGGCGGGCTCGTGATCCGCATTGGCGACCGGGTCTTTGACGGAAGCGTGCGCAGCCAGCTCAACGCGCTGCGCGATCAGCTGCAAAATGCCACCCTTTCGCTGGAGGACAACGGGGCACGTCATGCATCATGATGAGGAATTCCGTACGTAGTGCGTATTTCGTATTCTCTCTCCGTACGATGCAGGATGCATCACGCAATACGCACTACGCAATACGCAGTACCGAAACGCCCCCTTCCCATCGGACGTTTGTCACCGCCCGTGCTAGGGGTGTCGCCCGTCTTGCTCTCGATGACCTGATGACTCAACGCTCGATTCCCAATGTCCAACGGTAGCATACGACCCGACGAAGTCACCGACATCCTCCGCCGTGAGCTTGGCGACTTTGAGACCGAGGCGGAGGAGTACGAGGCTGGGACCGTGTTGCAGGCCGGCGACGGCATTGCCACCCTCTACGGCATGAGCAACGCGCAGGCCAGTGAGCTCGTGGAGTTTCCCGAGCAGGACGTGGAGGGCATGGTCTTGAACCTCGAAGAAGACAGCGTCGGAGTGATCCTCTTCGGCGACGTGAATGCGGTGAGCGAAGGGGACGAGGCGCGCCGTACCGGACGAATTGCGTCGGTCGGGGTGAATGAGAACATGCTCGGTCGCGTCATCGACCCGCTCGGCCGCCCGCTCGACGGCGAGGGCCCGATCGAAGGGGACAAGATGACTCTTCCGCTGGAGCGAAAGGCGCCCGGCGTGATTTATCGGCAGCCTGTGGAGGAGCCGCTTCAGACGGGCATCAAGGCCATCGACTCGATGATTCCGATCGGGCGAGGCCAGCGGGAACTCGTCATTGGCGACCGGCAGACGGGAAAGACGGCGGTCCTCGTCGACACGATCATCAACCAGCGGAAGACGCACGACGAAGAGACCGAAAGCGGCGATCCGGTCTACTGCGTCTACGTGGCTGTGGGGCAGAAGGACTCGACGGTGGCGCAGGTGCAGCGCGACCTTGAGCGCAACGGGGCCATGGAGCACACGGTGATTATCAACGCCTCTGCCTCCATGCCGACGCCGCTGCAGTACATCGCGCCGTTTGCGGGCGCTTGCATCGGCGAGTACTTTCGCGACACCGGGCGCGACTCGCTCGTGTGCTTCGACGACCTCTCGAAGCAGGCCGTGGCCTACCGCGAGCTCTCGCTCCTGCTGCGTCGCCCGCCGGGACGCGAGGCCTTCCCGGGCGACATTTTCTACCTCCACAGCCGCCTGCTGGAGCGCGCCGCCAAGATCATCAACGAGCAGGAGGTGGCCGCGCAGATGAACAGCCTGCCGGAGCCCCTCCAGGACGAGGTGCAGGGAGGCGGATCGCTCACGGCCCTGCCGGTTATCGAGACGCAGGCCGGCGACGTGTCGGCCTACATTCCGACGAACGTCATCTCGATTACCGACGGCCAGATTTATCTGGAGACCGACCTCTTCAACGCCGGCATTCGCCCGGCCATCGACGTGGGAACCTCCGTCTCGCGGGTCGGGGGCTCGGCGCAGGTCGACGCCATGAAGGACGTGGCGAGCACGCTCCGGATTGACCTCTCCCAGTATCGCGAGCTGGAGGCCTTCGCCAAGTTCGGGTCCGACCTCGATCCCTCGACGCAGCAACAGCTCAACCGAGGAGAGCGCCTCGTCGAGATCCTGAACCAGGACCAGTTCTCCCCGGTGCCGGTCGAGGAGCAGGTGGCCATCATCTACGCCGCCATCAATGGCTACCTCGATGACGTGGCGGTCGACGACATTGAGGAATTCGAGGAAGAATACGTCGAGCGGCTGCGCCTCCGGCATGAAGACGTGCTCGTCGAGATTCGGGAGACGGAGGCGCTTACCGAGGGCGCTGAGGAGGCCTTCGAATCCGTCGCCGAGGACTTGGCCGAGGTGTACGCCGAGGAGGAAGAGGAAGAGCAGGAGGACGTGCTGGAAGGGGCTGCTGCGTAGCTTTGAGTCACGAGTCATGAGTCGCGAGTTATGAGTGGGGGTTCCGCGAAGAACATTCCTCATGCCTCATCACTCATGACTCATTCACTCATGACTAAAACGGGGCTTAGAACCAAGCCGCTTCTGTCTGAACGGCCTTACAGGGGCGTTCCCGGCTTCACCAATTAGATTGTTTAACCGCCCATGGCGAATCTTCGCGACATTCGGAACCGAATCGAGTCGGTCGAGAACACCAAGCAGGTGACGCGGGCGATGAAGATGGTGGCGGCGGCCAAGCTGCGTCGGGCGCAGGAGAGGATCTTTCAGGCCCGGCCCTACGCCTACAAAGTTCGAGAGCTCACCAACCACCTGAAGCGGGAGCTCGATCCGACTGCCCACTCGTTCTTCGAGGCGCCCGAAGAGGCCACCGGCGTGCTGGTCATCGTGGTGGCGGCCGACCGGGGGCTGTGCGGCTCCTTTAACAGCGACGTGTTCAAGACCGCCGAGAATTTGATCGAGACCTCCTATGCTCAGGAGCGGCGGAATGACGATCTATTTCTGCTGTGCGTGGGCGAGAAGGCACACAAGCACTTCCAGAAGCGCGACTACCGCCTCGTCGGAGATTACCAGGGCATCTTCGACGACCTCAACTTCAACGTGGCCCGGCAGGTGGTGCAGGATGCCGTGGAGGGCTTCGAGCGCGGCATCTGGGGCGAAGTGACGCTCGTGTACAACGAGTTCAAGAACACGATCGTCCAAAACCAGATCGTAGAGCCCCTGCTGCCCATCCCCGAGGAGCGCTTCGAGACGCCGGTGATGCAGGAGGAGGCGAACGTGTTTCACCTGCCTGAAAACGGTCAGGCCGTCGATTACATTTTCGAGCCCGACGCTCGCGGGCTGCTCGACGAGCTCGTGCCGCGCTTCCTCTACTACCAGATGTGGCGAGCACTTCTTGAGTCGAACGCCGCCGAGCAGGGAGCGCGGATGGTGGCGATGGACAACGCGACCACCAATGCCGAGGAGTTGATCGAGGACCTGACCCTGGAATACAATCGTGCCCGGCAGAGTGCCATCACGCGGGAGCTGCTGGACATTACCAGTGGGGCCGAGGCGCTGGAGGAGTCTGAGTAGCTCGTAGATCCACTGAGTGCGTGGGAGCGTGGGGGCATGGGAGTGTGTAGGATGTCTGCTGCAACATTGTCGACGTGGGGGCATACGAGGAAAGTGATAGACGGAGAGGTGGCCGAGCGGTCGAAGGCGCTCCCCTGCTAAGGGAGTAAACGGTGATGAGCCGTTTCGGGGGTTCGAATCCCCCCCTCTCCGCCCCACGCGCCGGTCCCGACCCTCTGTCGGGGCGGGCCTTTTCTTTTTGGGCGAGTCCGATCCCGCGCCTCCACTGGATCCTCACCACGCCCTTGCCCGATTCGTAGGTCGCCTCTCGCTCGTTTTCTGACCGATTCCCCCGCTCTCATTCAAGCGGGTCGCCTTTCTCGTCGATGTCGACGTTTGCCGACGCCCCCTTCACCGAAGATCAGCAGGAGGCCTACGATCGGGTCTACGACCGCCTCGCCCGCGGCGAGCGATTTACGGGGCTGCGCGGGTACGCCGGCACGGGCAAGACGTACCTCGTGAGTCGCCTCGTGGAGCAGCTCCTGGACGAGGACTGCGCGGTGACCGTCTGCGCCCCCACCCACAAGGCCGTACAGGTGCTCAGCGAGGAGCTCGGCAACGCGCCCGTGCAGATGCAGACGCTCCACTCGTTTCTTGGACTGCGCCTGAAGCCCACGGAGGACGGAGAGTACGAGCTGGTGGCGGAGGAGGAGCGCAACTTCACCGAGGGCATCGTGATTGTGGACGAGGCCTCCATGATCGGACGCGAGGAATGGTCGCACATCGAGGACGCCCCCTTCTGGGTGCAGTGGCTCTTCGTGGGCGATCCGGCCCAGCTTCCGCCCGTGAACGAGGACCCGTCGCCTGCGCTCGACGTGCCCGGGCCCACCCTGGAGACGATCCACCGCCAGGCGGCTGACAATCCCATCTTGGAGCTCGCCACCAAGATCCGCACCGGAGCCGACGGCCGCTTTGGAAGCACGTTTGAGGACGGAAAAGGCGTCGCCGTCACGCGCAACCGCGAGGAATTTCTCGACAGCGTGCTCCGCGCCTTCGACACGGAGGCCTTCGCCGAGGACGCCACCCACGCCCGCATGCTCGCCTACCGCAACAAGACGGTCCGCCGCTACAACCGCGAAATCCGCGCCGAGCGCTACGGGGCTGACGCGGATCGGTTCGTAGAGGGAGAGTGGCTGGTGGGCACCGAGACCTGGTTCCACGACGGCGTGCAGCGCCTCACAAATAGTGAGGAAGTGCGCGTCAAAAAGGCGACCGTCGACACGTTTGAGGCCGACGATCAGAGCGAGTGGACGGTGTGGGAGCTCAAAGTGCGCACGCCGGGCCGCGGGCTCACGCGGACGGTCCACGTATTGCACGAGGATGAGTTTGAGCGCTACGAAGAGCGGCTGGAGCGCCGCCGCGAGAGAGCGCAGGACGATCCCTCGAAGTGGGACCGGTTCTTCGAGCTCCGCGAGCAGTTTGCCCGGGTCGACTACGCGTACGCCACGACGGTACACCGCGCGCAGGGATCCACCTACGACACGGTGTTTGTGGACCACCGAGACGTACGAGTATGCCGGGGCAAGGAGCAGGAGGCCCTCCTCTACGTGGCCGTCACGCGCCCGTCCCGCCGCCTCGCGCTGCTGGTGTAGGTCGCTTCCGCGTTGTCCAGATGGCGTGCCGATTTGCTGCCTCGTCTCCTATCGGTCTTGCTGAAGGCGCTCGGCGGTGGCCTCGACCTCCGTCCACACGCGGAGCAGGTTTTCGCCGAGGATCTTAGAAATTTCGTCCTCCGTGTAGCCGCGGCGGAGCAGTTCGGCCACGAGATTCGGGTAGCCCGAGGCGTCCTGCAGCCCCTTCGGCAGGGCGAACACGCCGTCGAAGTCGGAGCCGAGGCCCACGTGGTCCGCACCCACGAGGTTGACGGCGTGGTCGATGTGATCGGCCACGTCCTGCACGGTGCCGATGGGATGGGTCTTCCGCATCTTTTGCTCGTAGACGATGGCCTCCCGCGAGTCCTCTGCCCAGCCCATCGAGTCAATGCGCGCTTCCACCTCCGCCCGGATCGGATCGTCCTCGTCCTTGTACTCGTCGCGCAAAAACGTGGAGCCGAAGGTAATCATGACGACGCCCCCGGTATCGGCGATGCCCTTGATGAGCTCGTCGCTCACGTTGCGCTCCCAGCCGGGGGTGAAGTGGCGGCAACTGGAGTGCGACGCGATAACCGGAGCTTCCGTCTGCGCCAACACGTCAGCGGCCGTCGAGTCGGTCACGTGCGAGATGTCGACCATGATGCCGAGGCGGTTCATCTCGGCGACCACCGTCTCGCCGAACGGACTCAGCCCGTTCCACCGGGGCGGCGCGTCGTCGTAGGAGGAGTCGCCGATGCGGTTGTGCTCGCCGTGCGTGAGGGTGATGTAGCGGATGCCGCGGTCGTAGAAGTGCTGGAGGTTGTCAAGATCGCCTCCGAGCCCGGCTCCGTTTTCCATGCCCATGGGAAGCGCGAGCGCGTCGGTCTCGGCAATCTTTCGCACCTCCTCGGGCGAGGTGGCGAGCGTGAATTTGTCGGGATGCGCCTCTGCAATTTGCTCTACCAGGTTGATCAGCGCGTTGGCCCGCTCCGTGGCGGCGCCCGGGGTGTCCTGGAGGTAGGTCGGGATGTAGATAGACATGAAGGGGGCGTCGAGACCGCCCGCCCGGGCGCGGGGATAGTCGAAGTCGCCGCCGACGGTCGAGTCGGCCGGGTTTTCGTAGAACTCATTGAGGCGGTAGGGGAGGTCGATGTGCCCATCCACCAGAATGCCGGTGTGGGCGAGGCTGTCGGCTCGGGCCTGCACGGAGGGTTCGGACTGGGACGCAGACGACTGGCAGCCGGCGAGGAGGATCCCGAACACGATGCAGACGAGGGGAAAAGGTACGGTGGAGGGCATGGTGGGAAACGTCGCGTTGCGAAAGGGGCGGGGCGTCCCGAAGGTATCGAAACGCGGCGGGAGGGGCAAGGCGGGGGAAGAGGAAAGGGGGGAATTACCGAGGTGTGAGGAAGTAGAGGCGTCCTGCCGCGAAGCCCGTACTACGCGGCATGGGGCGTGGGCAGGCGCTCCCGCAGGTCGGTCAGGTACGCGGGCGTGTCGAGAAGGCGGGGTCCGTACCACGAGAACGGTTGGCCGTCGACGATCTCGACCGGAGTGTCGGGGAGGGCTGCGCGGAGGTCGGCCGTGAATGTGTCCTTCTTGTGGAAAGGAAACGGCTCGCTGGAGCAGAGAACGACGTCCAGGTCCCGCTCGGCAAGCGCATCGACGGTCACCTCCGGGTACCGCGTCCGGGTGCCGTAGACGTTCGTGAGGCCGCCCCAGTCCATCACGTCGTGGATAAACGTGTCGCCCCCGACGCTCATGTAGGGCTCGCGCCAGATGAGGTAGGCGGCGCGGAGCGGCGAAAACTCGGGCAGGGCCCGAAAGCGAGAGATGATGCGGCCGACCAGGGTGGAGGTACGGTCGGCGGTGTCGGTGAGCGTGCCGACCGTGCGGATCATCTCAAGCGCCCCCGGCACGGTTTTGACCTCCGTGACGAACACTGGAGCAATCGCGTCGAGCGCCTCCACGTCCTCGGCCGTATTCTCCTCGTGGTTGGCGAGAATGAGGTCGGGATTCAGGGACCGGACCGTGTCGATGTCGACCTGCTTCGTCCCCCCGACGATGGTCTTTTCCGAGCGCCACCCCTCGGGCCGCTCGCAGAAGCGCGTGACGCCGACGACCTCGCCCTCCAGATTCAGATGCGCCAGCAGTTCCGTCTGGCTCGGCACCAGGGAGACGATGCGACGGGGCGGCGCGTCGAGCGTGAGTTCGTATCCGCGGGCGTCGGTGGCGGTGGACATCGGACGTCAGATTGTTGAGTTCATTTCTGTACGTCGAACGACACAGTGAATCCCGTTGGTTCGTGTCTGAGGAATCGTTTCGGGTGTTGCGGCGTGTAGGGAACGCCCGTTCCCCGCCACACCGAACCCCGTCTCATGCCGCTTCCCACCGAACCGATTGGCAGCATTCCGCGTCCGGAAGAACTCATCGAAAGCCTCCACGCCCACCGGACGGGCGATCTCAGCGACGAGGCGCTCGACCAGGTGTACGACCGCGCCCTCCGGGCCACCGTTGAGGCCTTCGAGGACACCGGCTCGCCCGTCATTACCGACGGCGAGCAGGCCAAGCCCAGCTTCCTGACCTACCCTGTGGAAGGGGCCGACAACATCGAGCCGGGGGGCGTCGAGATTCCCTTCGAGGCAGGTCACGCGCGGCAACTCCCTCGCCTCACCGAGGGGCCGTTTCGCTACGAGACGTACGCCGTCGACTACCTGACGCGGGCCCAGGAATACGCGACCGTGCCGGTGAAGCAGGCTGTCATCTCCGCCTCGGCCCTCAGCTTCCTCTACCCGGACGAGGGCATCGCCGGGTATTCGGAGGAGACCTTCCTCAACGATCTCGTCGACGAAGTGGAAACGGACATCCGGCAGTGCCTGGACGCGGGGGCGCACGCGGTGCAGGTGGACTTTACGGAGGGGCGCCTCGCCGTGAAGCTCGACCCGTCGAAGGACCTGCTTCGCCAGTTCGTGGCCCTCAACAACCGCGTGCTCGACCGCTTCTCCGAGGAGGAGCGCCGGCGGATCGGCGTGCACACCTGTCCGGGGGGCGACCGGGACTCCACTCACAGCGCCGACGTGGACTACGCGGAGCTTTTGCCCCTGCTCTTCGAGCTAAACGCCGGGCGCTTCTACATGCAGTTTGCGAGTGAAGACGACCAAGCGCGTGTCCTTGACACCGTTCAGGAACACAGTACGGACGATCAGACCATCTTTCTCGGCGTCATCAACGTGAACGACCCGCGCGTGGAGTCGCCCGAGGAGGTGCGGGATACGGTTCTGCGGGCGGCCGATCACCTGCCGGTCGACCGGCTCGGGACGACCGACGACTGCGGCTTCTCCCCCTTCGGCGACGACCGCTCGACGGCCCGGCGCACCGCCTTCCGCAAGATCGAGGCCCGCGTGGAGGGGACGCAGAGGGCGAGCGAGGCGCTCGGGCTCGATGGGTAGTGTAGTTTCAAGCAATCCCTTTTGTATTGGGGTCATCCTGAGCGGAGCGCACTCTGAAAGCACTTCTTCCCTGCGGTCAGGGCGAAGCGGAGTCGAAGGATCCCCCGAATTCGGT